>CAIJKT010001152.1 GCA_903821255.1 uncultured Lentisphaeria bacterium
CCCGATGCCTTCGTGATCGTCCATCCGGAATGCACTCCCGACGTGGTTGCGCTGGCCGACAATGACCTGAGCACCGGCGGCATGCTGCGCTTTGCCCGGGAAACAGAGCATAAACAAATGATTATCGGGACGGAACAGGGCATCATCCACCGCCTGCAGCGCGAAAACCCGGACAAAATGTTCATCCCGGTATCGGAACAGGCCGTCTGCCCGAATATGAAGCTGATTGAACTCAGTGACGTATTGAACGCGCTGGAAAAAATGCAGTACGAAATCACCCTTGATCCCGACACTATCGCCAAAGCCGCGGCTCCGATCCTGAAAATGATCGAAGCCGGGTCCTGACTGGAGTCATAATTTATGAAATCAAAAGGGCGTCTGGTTGCCGCGATCAGCGGCGGGGTTGATTCTTCAGTGGCCGCGGCCATCTGCCTGGAAGAAGGCTATGAAGTAATCGGCGTCACCCTGAAACTGAAAGACTGCGACGATTCCAGGGAACGCCGGAAAGCCTGCTGCGGCGCGGATGATTTCATTCACGCCCGGCTGGCGGCGGCCAAACTCGGCATCCCTCATTATTTTCTCGATCTTAAAGCGGATTTCGCCCGCGACGTCCTGACTTACGCCTGGAACGAATATCGCGCCGGACGCACCCCCAACCCCTGTGTAATGTGCAACTTTCATTTGAAATTCGGAGCTCTGGCCGAATACGCGGCCGGACTTGGCGCGGAAGGCCTCATTACCGGGCATTACGCCGAACTGGCACACTGTGCGGACGGGCAGATTCAGCTCCGTCATGCCGCCGATGACGAAAAAGACCAGGTTTATTTTCTGGCCATGCTGACGCGCAGGCAACTGTCGTTCTGCCGTTTCCCGCTCGGCAGTATAACCAAAACCCGGGTCAGGGAGAAAGCCGCGGCGCTGGGTTTGAGCAATGCCTGGAAAGCTGAAAGCCAGGATGCCTGTTTCGGCTATAAGGGCGAGAATTTCTCGCGAACACTGGCGGAATATTTTGATGCTGAAATGCCCGCCGGCGAGGTCGTCACGGAAGACGGCAGAATTGTCGGATACCACGACGGCATTCATAATTACACCATCGGACAGCGCAAAGGCCTTGGCATCGCCCTGGGCAGTCCCGCTTATGTGGCGGCGATTGACGCAGAAAACAACCGGATAATCTTAACCACCGACCCGGACCGGTTGAAATCCACATGTCTTGAAACCGGCAGGCCCAACTGGCTGATGGACATGCCTGACGAATTTGACTGCGAAGCCCAAATCCGCTACAATCAGACACCGGTCCAGGCGCATGTAACCAAGCACGGCAGCGATAAAACCATCGTGACCTTCAAAACGCCCGTTTCCGCATCTGCTCCCGGCCAGTTAGTCGCATTCTACGACGACAGGCTGGTACTGGGCGGCGCCTTCATTGACAAGGTAAGTAAATAGTGATTGGTGATTGGAAAGAACTGTGGGAGAATCCGTCAAACTGCTTGGATACCCACGCTTTCTATTGTTGTACCGGAAAATTATTGCATTCCAATGAATCAATGTCAGGGAAATATGAAAACGCTCAGTCTCAGCACAATATTCGGGATTTGCTCTTTGCTTATCGGTGGCGGGTTATTTTTGGCGCTGGCGATTCTACCGCTGCTTCGATTCCTGATGATGGGAAAAGAATCAATGGACTATTTTCTCCCAATTATCACACTGCCGGTTAATATTCCAGGCTGCTTGGCAGTTTACTTTGGGTTCCGCCTGATAAAAGAGAAAAATAAGAGGAATATCAAGGGAAGCGTTGGTGCTCTGGCTGTTATGGCAGTTTTACTGTTGAGCGTGCTTTTCGCATCGATTATGCCGAATAGCATCGGAGACCTGGATGTTAAGCATGGATTTATGCTCTCTTTGCTTCTGGCGACAATCGCAGTCATCCCGGTTTATATTCTCATAAGCCGGTTTCTGATGATCCGGGAGGGACTGACTCCAAAGCCTAAAGGCGAGTTTGTCGGCAAAGGGATCATTCTAATTATATCCTGGCAGATATGGCTTGCCGGGGCGCAAATAGCGAAAACTTATGAACCCAAAGAACGGTGGGGTATCATCTTCGCCCTTTGCTTATTTGTACCAATAATAATTGCCTATACCTTCTACAAGGTATCTATGAGACTCTTGAGAGAAGACAAAACAGAACAAGCAGCTTCAAGCAATCCAGCGGCGCTGGATACTTGAGTATGCTCTGTGATTAACTTCCATGCGTTTACAATTCCAGAATCGTCACTTTCAGACAGGTGCTGATTTGTTCGCCCGGAGCGATCTCGCGCAGGGTGCCGTGTTCGCGTTCGGCGTTCTGGCCTTCGGGATGACAGTTGGCAGGCTCGAACCCGACCACATATTCCCCCTGCCCCATCTGTTTCCACTGTACAAAATACGGCAGTTCGGCGGTATGGTATTCCAGCTTGAAAGCCAGCTTTAACGCGGGGTTCTTCAGGGTGACGCTGGCAAAACCGTCACTGCCGGGGGTGATTTCATGGTAAAACACCTGTTCCGCATAGCCGGACTGCGGCGCTTCAACTTTATGCCAGTCCTTGATGCCAAGCGCGGCAGTGCCGTCGCGTGGAACCACATCATGACTGTCGGCTTCGATAAATGCGCTCTCATCCAGCAGCGGAAAGCCGAGATTCATATGATAGAGCAGCATCAGCGGGGAAGTTGCAAAACCGTGATTTTCGATGATGTCCTCGATAATTATCGAATTCCGGCCCATCACGGAGGATATCTTTCTTTTCAGGTGCAGATTTTCAAAAAATACCGCGGTCTGCCGGACCCAGCCGCTGATCGACTGAACGTATTTGCCGTCAATCCATTGTTTCTCAACCGTAACCTCTTCCGCGGGAATATGCGAAAGACGGCCATGCAGGCCGTGGGTTTCGACGCCGACCGTATCCGGGCCGCCGACATTCCGGAGGCCGCAGCCGGTAAGCAGGCCGCCACCCCAGGTTCTGAGCCAGCTCAGGCCTTCAGACTCGTAAAACGACGGCGCCGCATAACGGTTGGACGATTTCCAGGCCAGCGGGATACCTTTGAATGTAGCGTCGGCAATATCCATTCCCCGGTCAATATTCACCGTGAAATTCAAGCCGCTGCCGTTAGCGAATTCAGCGATCCTGGTGCCGCGCCCCCTGCCGTCCTCCAGCACCGATTGCCGGATATGCGCCAGTTGTTCGATGCACCCGACCCGTTCCAGTAAAAAATTCCGATCCTTATTAGAAAATTCGAAGTTCATGGCAGCCTCCATATTTTATTATATTCAAAGCAATTATTCCGCAAAATCCACCAGTCGCGTTATTCAGTTTACTATGTTATTTCAGTTTTTCAAGTTTATCATCAGCAATCAATGGAACTGCAATAATTAAGTGGAAATGCCTGTTTTACAGCACGGCCGCGTGTACTCCGTCCTTTACCCGGTCAGCGAAAAAACCGTAGATGACGCCCAGCACGGCGGCAAAAAGGAACACCCATAAATGGTCACCGGTAAACTTCCAGAGCAGACCGCCCAGCACCGCACCGACAATTGACGTGACATGATTGATCGCCATACCCGAATATAGACTCGGCGTCAGATCGTCTTTCTTCTCCACCGTTCTGGCCAGATAGCTTGAACGGGCCATGCCGAAGGCAAACAGCGACGCATCGGCAATAAAACATACCGACAGTATAATGGATGCCGTTTCCAGCGAAAACAGCTTCATCGCGAAAGCGTATCCCAGGCAGACCAGCACAACCAGCACACTCTCGGTGACCAGCGCCCGGCGTTCGCCGTAGAGCTGTATTATCTTGCCGATAAACGGACGGAACCCCAGTCCGATTACCCCGGAAATAAGCATGAGCTTCCCGATATAGGCGGGGGATTTGCCCAGCGTGAAGACCAGCAGCCAGAACCCGAAAGTGATAAATACCTGCTTTCTGGCCCCGAAGAATGCCTCGAGCACATAATACAGGGAGTATTGCTTTTTGAGAACTATGCGGTCGCGCCAACTGTTGCATTTTTTGAAATGCCCGGCCGGTTTCATTATCACAAAGATAAGCCCGGCGATAAATGCGCCGGTGCCGGCGATAATAAAATCTATATTGAAATTCTGACTGACGTATTTCCATTTGAACCAGACAAAAGTCGATGCCACCAGTCCGGCGGCAGTAATCAGACTCTTCATCTGACCGAGGCGCAGACTCCGTTTCTCCGGAGAGACAGTATGCAGCACAATCGCATCAACAATAACCATGAAAAAATGCTGTCCGAAGCTGGCGACGCCAAGCCATAAGCACAGCAGCCAGTAATTGCCGGCAAACCCGGGGACC
>CAIJKT010001153.1 GCA_903821255.1 uncultured Lentisphaeria bacterium
ATAGTCAAACATCAAATTGCGATCCGGCAGATACATTCAAAACTTTAGAGCATAAACTGAAATAACAATCAAGGAGACAGTAAAATGAACTGCAACTTACAACGTCCTGAAGTAGTGAACCGGTGTCCGGCAAGAAATTTCACACTTATCGAACTCCTCGTGGTGCTAGCTATCATCACGATTTTGGCTTCAATGCTGCTGCCGGCGTTGAACAAAGCAAGGGAGGTGGCGAAAAAATCGTCATGTTCCAGTAATCTTTCGCAAATCGGCAAGGCTGCATTATTTTACGTCCTTGACAATCAGGAATATTTTCCCACCCATACATCCTCAATAACAAAGGAATGCTGGTTTAACAAGGTTGACGCATATCTGACTAGATATATAAAGAATCCAAAATATGACTGGAAAAAAGCGCCGCCTGTCTGGAGTTGTCCCACTAAGCCTGATCATTATTTTGACTGGAATCAGAACTCCTATGGGTATAACTATGGCAGCGCAAGCCAACTGGCTGGAACCAAGATAGTGATGGTCAAACAAAGTTCAAAATGCATTGTCGCAGCTGACAGTTTTGACGATTTCGGTATTCAGACGCCATTTAGCAATGAGTCGTCAATATATTACAAAGGTTACAGTTGGAGTTTACCGGACATCGGCTCCCGCCACTCCAAAGGCGCGAACCTGGTCTTTGTCGACGCGCATGTCGAGTGGATGCTCAAAAGCAAGGCAGACTCCCGAAATCCGGAATTATTTACACCGTCAGGCAAATAATAGACAATTAATCAAGCCGGTCAAATAACGAAGGCAGATATTATGTTGCTCTCATGAAGCAAATCAGCCTTAATACAGCCATGATAGTAATGTGTACATTATTTTATGCCAATATTGGATTATACGGTTATGACGAAAGCGCCGCGGCATAATTTTTTTGAAAACGGGTCATTTGTTCCTGCCTGGCAGCTTTTTAATAAAGATTTTTTAAAAAACTATAGGAGACGTTAAGAAACATGATAAGCTATAAACGACAAACCGCTCTGTTCCCGGGACGAAATAATAAAAACAACATTTCGAGACTAAACAATTTCCTGAAAGCCATGTCTGTAAATAAACCGTGGTTGTCTTTTCTTTTTCTTTTCATTTTTCTTCTGCCGTCGTACCTGCCGGCAGCAGCCCCCCTCCTTGAGTGTGACTTTACCCGGATGCCGCCTAAAGACAAGATGTCATTGACTCGTAACTGTTCGGTTGAGAACGGAGTACTTACAATTGGCATGAAAACCGGAAAATTCTATCCGGAGGCGGCAACATTTCAGAGCATAATCGATACCCCGTTTATCCTTTCCTTTTCTATGCGTGTTACGGGGGTTGCCCAACCCGATCCACTCCACCAGCTAGGCATTACTCTGCTTGGTCCGAATGACCTGGAGTATAAGTTCTGTTCACGTGACGGCGGTTCATATGTGGTGTTGGTCGCCAAGGGAAGAGAGATTATTGATAGAAAAACTTTTAGCGGCAAGGTCAATATTGAAACTGGCGATAATGTACGGCTGGTTCCTGTGA
>CAIJKT010001154.1 GCA_903821255.1 uncultured Lentisphaeria bacterium
CTGCCTCTTGCGGCCAGTCGCAAAATAATCTGTTTCCAGCTTACCGATGTGCTGAATTCCAGGATGAAATTCGGCAACCGCGCACACACAAGACTGGAACAGTGGGGAGAACTGCCGCTGCTGCTCAGAGCGGGCAGGGCCGACCTCTGCTTGAACCTCACTGGTGCCGGAGGGTACCGGGTTACCGCGCTGGCATTGGACGGAACGGAAAAACAGGATGTTCCCGTCAGCTATAGCGCCGGCGTGTTGCGTTTCTCTGCCGATACCAGTTTGTATGCAGGTACTATGGTTTACCTGATTCAGCCTGCCGGAGCAAAACAATAACAATCTGTATGCAATAAAATTTAATTTTTTAAGGAATAAATTAATGTATTTTTCAGCAAAGCAAATCGACAACGTATGTGAATACATCCGTAACCATTGGGACGAAAGCGTCCACGATGACCGGAAAACACCGCCGCCGGAAAATATAATTCCGCTGCCGGTTCCTCATACGGTACCATGTCTGCATGGATTTTTCCGGTTATTTTTTTACTGGGATACATATTTTACCAATGCCGGATTACTGGCCCAGGGACGCCTCGATTTAGCGCTGGGCAATTGCGAGGCGATGGCATGGCTGATCGACCGCAATGGTTTTGTACCCAATAGTACTTTCCGCAGCGACCATAACCGTTCGCAGCCGCCTTATTTCAGTCTGATGGTTCGCGAGGCATATGAAATTAGCGGCGATCGTGACTGGCTGGTGCGGATGGCTTCAATGGTTAAAAAAGAATATCAGTTCTGGATGACAGCGCGCTTTTCTCCGCTTGGTCTGAACCGTCACGGCGAACATGCGGAACGTGTTTTTCTGCTGCGGTTTTATAATGGACTGCTGCATGACCGTCTCGGACTGTCACTGGATATTGCCGACAGCGGGAAGATTGAGCTGTCGCGGCGGTATTTGGCCGAAGCGGAAACCGGCTGGGATTTTAATCCGCGTTTCGAGCAGCGCTGCCCGGATTTCTGTCCGGTTGATCTGAATACCAACTTATGGCGTTATGAAAAGGATCTGGCTTTTTATGCCCGTGAAACCGGATCGGGCGATGCCGGATATTACGAAGATGCGGCCGCACGGCGTCAGGAATTAATGCGCCGTTACATGTGGGATGAAAGTCGCGGCTTGTTCATGGATTATGACTACGTGAACATGAAGACAGGCACAACTGCCAGTCTCGCATCATTTCATCCTTTGTGGCTGGGACTGGCGAATAATCGCGAAGCCGGTATGACTGCGGCCGGTCTGCCGCTTTTTGAACACGCACACGGCTTGGCAGTATGCGAAAAAATCGAGTCTCCGGTGTACTACCAGTGGGGGTATCCGAACGGCTGGCCGCCGTTGACGATGACGGTGGTGCAAAGCTTAATGCACTATGGCCGCACTGACGACGCCAGACGGATTGCCGGAAAATATATTACCTGGGCGACTCGCTATTTTGAAAGCACCGGACAGCTCTGGGAAAAATTCGATGCAGTTACCGGAACGCTTGCCGGAGGAGAGTATGAGGCGCAACCCATGATGGGCTGGAGCGCCGGAGTATTCGTTAAGATGGCGGAAATATGGCAGTCCGGAAACAATAGGGAAATGAGTGTAAAATGAAAAGATTTATGCCGGTTTTATCCATATTGTTTATCACAATTATTTTATTTGGCGGATCAATAATAGAAGCACAAACTGTATTGGCGGAATGGAATGGCGCAGAGTCAAAAAATATTCCCCGCAATGCCGGATTTCATGTGGACGAAGGTTCTGGAGCAAAAGCAGTGCTGCTGTACGACAACACAACGGTTTCTCCCGGCGGTTCCGGTGCTTTGAAAATTGAAATCAACGCTTTGGCATCAACGCCGGTCAGCCATAACATTCAAATGTGGTTTATGTATCCAAAAGGCGTTGAATCCGGCAGAAACTATCGCATTTCGCTTCTCATCAAAGCCAGCCGGAATATTTGTATAAAGCCCCGGATTATTCAGGATGGAGGCGGCTATGCCGTTATCGGCGAACCTGGCGAAACAGAAGTTGCGCTTAGTCAGGAATGGAAGAATCTCGTTTTCGAATTTGTCGCCAATGAAGGTTTTAAGGAAAAGCCGGTACGGGTGGCGTCGCTTGGCGGACTCGGGTTGCTTGAACCCGGAACTGTCATCGATATTGCCTGCTGGAAATTTGAGCTGACTGCAAATCAAAAATCTTCTGCAACGCCTGCCGTTTCCGCAAAGGCTGCTCCATTCACCCTGACCTCCAGCCAGTTTGTCCAATGGTATCAATTGGGAGAGAATGTAAAATTTACGTTGAAAAAAGGCGGCGTTCCCGCCACGATGCAAACGCTAACCGGAAGGATCTGCGATGTAAAAGGCAGGACGGTGGATACAATCACCGTGAATAATGAAACATTTCTTGCTTCCGGCTGGAACTGGAAACCAGCGCTGCCGGGATACTACGAAATTATTTTTGAATACCGCGATACTGAATCTCCCGTTCCTGTGATTCTAACCGAATCATATACTATGACAATTCCGAAAACGGAAACAGTTGTTAATTTTCCCCGCGACCGTTTCTCAATTGCGGTAGCGCCGTCCGCGCCGCGTCAGCCATCGCAACGTTGTCCGCGTTTTGGCTTCAGCACCTTTGGCGAATGGGGGGCCTTCCGTATGGCTAATCTGATCGGATTTGATTTTGTGCGCCTTTTCATCCCATGGGGCACCAAGGACATGAATGCTGAAAAGGCGGTTGAAACGGCCAAAGGTCAATACCATTGGACAGAACTTGATGCTCAAATTGCCGCCGCCACTGATTGCGGCTTTGATCTCGTCGGGACGATCATGGGCACCCCGCTCTGGGCGTCATCCCGTCCGGAAGAGACCAGCAGGCATGTGCATGTGCCGGGCTGGTCATCCTATGCACCAAAGAACATTGACGACTTCGGTGATTTCAGTCGTGCTCTGGCTACACGTTACGGCAGGACTGTCCATACCTGGGAAATATGGAACGAGCCGCATCTGCCTGGATATAGCTGTTACTGGCTGGACACCCCGGAAAAATTTGTCAGCCTGATGAAATCCGGTTATCAATCAATCAAAGCGGTACAGCCGGATGCGACTGTATGGTACGGC
The DNA here is from genome assembly GCA_903821255.1 of uncultured Lentisphaeria bacterium. Next base: position 3,148 of record CAIJKT010001154.1, read on the forward strand.
GGACTGGTTGGTGTCAAATCCATTGCCTTCTATAAAGAAACACTGCGTCTGGGCGCAAGCCGCTGGTTCGATAAACTGGCTCTGCATGGCGGGATGGTCAATGCCGGCCGCTTCAACAAGTTGAACGCCGATTACGGGGTTCCGGCTAAGCCGTGGGTAAATTCCGAAGATCATGCCATTTTGAAAGGAAACGGCAGCGGAACGTATGTTGCTACGGAGGCTAACATAGCCAAGGAGTTGATTTACGATTTTCTGTATCAGATGAAACACGGCGCGGAAAGAATCTCGCTGTTCGAAATGCGCAGTCTGGTGGATCGTGAAGTGATTCCATATTCGGAAAAAGCCGGAGTTATGTGGCATTGCGCCGGACTTTTCCGCCAGCGTCCGCGTTACGAACCCAGATATGTGGCCGTCGTAGCCCGCACTTTTCTTGATCAACTGGAAAAAGATGCTGCATATCAGAACGAATGTATCTCAGGAGTACAGAAATCAGTGTTGCTGCGCAACGGCGGCGGCTTTCTTCTCGTGACATGGAACGATGGAAACATTCCGATAGCAATGGCTCCTGAACTGGCGGCGATGCTCATGCCGTCGTCCAGAATGGTGGATGCCGAAGGACGGAATGTTTCACTGGATACTTTATTGGAACCGGGAATTTTGTATTTTATCACGGGAGTCAACGCAGAAAAAATGCCCGACCGCAAAGCGGAGGTGCTGATTTCTGAAAATGACAAAAAACAGCGCACGCTCGGTCTTGTCAAAGGACACGGTAATCGCGGACCGCTGTTCCAATCGGTCAACGGCATGGTCAGTGATCAAGCATTCTGGAACACCTTGAACTGGAATTGGGTTTCAATTATAGATCAGACGGCTGTGCCGCATGATTTCCGGGCGCGCTTTGCCATAGGCGTCACTGATACTGGTTTTGATCTGGCCGTCGCGGTGGATGACGCCGTCTTTTTCCAGAAAGAATCAAACGGACAGTACTGGAATGGTGACAGTGTACAATTTGCTATCGATACCATGGGGACGGGCTTCCCGGGAGATCAAGTGGAGTTTGTTGCCGCCCTGACTCCTTCGGGGCCGGTTCTCATAAAAAATATGGCCGCCCGTCTCGGCGGCGCTCTTCCCGACCGCTTTACTCCGGGAGGTCAACCGCTGAAATACGGCAGCATCGCCGCGGAGCACCGGAATAATCATATCCTGTACAAGATGCATATCGATTGGACGGAATGTTATCCGTTCATTTTTGACGCCGCACGCCCTGTGCGTTTTTCTGTTCTGGTCAACAACAATGACGGGAAAGGCAGAGCCGGATATCTGGAATGGACGGGCGGCATTGGCGGAAAGGACAAAGATCCTGCAATGTACGGCAATGTAACATGCGATAAATAAGGATTTGGAATAAAATGAAAAAGAGTTTTTTTAGTGAATCAGGATTATTCGTCACCGGGGTGAATTACTGGGCGTCACATGCGGCAACTGAAATGTGGTCGAAATGGGACGAATCCGTCGTGGATAAGGATTTGGCGATTCTATCAGCTCACGGCGCCAGGGTGATCCGGGTGTTTCCGCTATGGCCGGATTTTCAGCCGATCAGCCGTCTTTACAAAGCTGACGGTACGCCGGTGGAATATCGCTTCGGAGAAGATGAATTACCTGATACCGCGGCCGGCCGCGCCGGTGTCAGTGAAGTTATGATGACGAGATTCGAACGTTTCGCCGATCTGGCCGCCAAACACAGTATTTCAATAATCGTGGCGCTGATAACCGGACAAATGACGAATCGGCTGTTCATGCCGCCGGGACTGACCGGAATGAACCCTGTCAATAACCCAGAGGCGCTGATCTGGGAAGTGCGGTTCGTCAAGTATTTCGTTTCCCGGATGAAGGATCATTCCGCCATCGCGGCCTGGAATTTTGGTAATGAAAGCAACTATTTCGGCAAGGCGGACAGTGCCGCCGAGGCTTCAACCTGGATGTCGCTGATCGCCGATGCCATCCGGGTTTCCGATTCAGAGCATCCGTTGATTTCCGGCATGGACGGCAACAGCATTGCCGGC
>CAIJKT010001155.1 GCA_903821255.1 uncultured Lentisphaeria bacterium
ATTAAAAGCAGTATTTCGCTCAACCCGCTGTCCGGTTATGATTTTGCTGAGCTTACCGGTCCGTTTATGGCCAAGCTTTCCGTGCCGGCCACCCCGGACCTGATTACCCGTTTTCTGTGCGGCATTACCGTGCCGCTGATTTCCAAAATCAAAGCCAAGCAACTGGCGGCATTCGGCATCCTCGAAAAATACCGTTACGCCGATGTCCGCGCCTGGGTGCAGGGTTCTTTCTAGATTTACCCGCCGGCGGCATGTCCACCGGCGCTAATATGAAAATTCATTTCAACGTTGAAAAATCATCCGGGCGGGAGAGAATGTGCTGAAAACGGCCGGTTGCGAAACAGTCTTGCTGTACGTTCCTGCTCCGGACAGTATTGCGGTATTCGGTAGGGGAGACTCCGGTATGTTTTTTGAACAGCTTGCTGAACAGAAAAATGTCCGGCCAGCCGACGATCCCGGCGATCTGGCTGATTGAATATTGCGTTGACGACAACAGATATTCGGACTGGTTTATGCGCGACCGGGTAATGCTTTCACGGAAAGAAATTCCGGTGTGTTGTTTGAACAGCCGTGAAAAATGTTCGGGTGAGTATCCGGCTTTGCCGGCCAGTTTTCGCAGTGAATAGTCCTTTTCCGGATGCTCGTTGATCCTGGTATAAAGCTCTCGGATATATTCGGAAACACGGCTGAACGCATTAAACTGCGAGCTGCCGGCATCCAGATGACTGATTTCCTGAAGCGCCGCCATCAGCCAGTTTCCGGCGCCGGCCTTGTCACTGCGGTAAAAGCAATCCAGCATCCGGTGCAGAATATTGGTGAAAAAAACCGGGTCGGACATTTTGCGGTACAGCGACGGGAATGGTATTTCATTCAACTTAACAACATTCCCCCGGACATCAATCACGTCAAAATGGGTGTAAATGACAATCAGCGGCTCGTCGTGATCGTTGTCCGCAGACAGCGTCATGCCGGGCTGGAATAGAAAGCAGTCGCCGCCATGCAGATCGTATTCACGTCCGTCTAGCTCCAGGCTGCCCTTGCCGTCAATCAGGAACCACAAATCAAAATCACTGAAAGGATGGTTGCGCAAATCCCATATCCAGTCCGCTTTGCAGAAGACTTTGCCCAGCGAATTGATCCGCACTCCGATTTTCTCACTTAATATCATAAAAGTACAAATATTTTGATGTGTTATAATATTTACAGCATGATATAATGCAACTATAATATACGTATATCTTTTAAAATAACAAACAGAGAACAAATATGAATGATTATGATAGAAATATTTTGCGGGAACTGGCGACCAGGTATGCTGAACTGGCGAACTCTCCGGCGGGAAAGAGGAAACGCGATTTATGGCGGGCCAAAAACAGTTTTAAACTGATTGAGCCGCTAATCTATATCCGGGCATACGCATGGAATGAAATGCCGATGTCCAAACTGCAAACCGCAGACCCCGTCTGTCAGCAAGTCGAGAATTTTTTCCGCAATGAACTGTTTCGCGCCACCTTTGGCGACGATTATATTTTTGAGCCCTGGTATTCAGTTAACTGCATATATAAATTCTCCGGCTGGGGTGTTGATTACAAGGTGGAATATCCCGGCGAAACGGAAATGCTGGAAGCCTATAAAGCCGATTATCCCATCAAGTATCTCGATGATATAAAAAAGATGCGGGCGCCAGTTCATGTTATTGATGAAGCCGCTACTGCGGCGAAGCTGGCAAAAGTGGAGGAACTGATCGGCGATATTCTGCCGGTGGACCTGATGCGCGGCCCGTATTGCCGCAACTGGACCGCGGATCTTTCCACCGATCTGGGCAAGTTGCGGGGAATGGAAAATTTCATGCTGGACATGTACGAAAATCCGGAATGGCTGCACGGATTGCTGAAGTTCATGAGTGAAGGCATACAGCACAATCAGGAACAGGCCGAAGCCGCCGGCGATATCGGCCTGACTTTCGCTTAGAATCAGTCCATGGCTTATGCGGAGGAATTGCAGGACCCTGCTCCGAACGTCAACGGAGTGAAGCGCGAACAACTCTGGGGTTTCACGGCGGCGCAGGAATACGCGCTGGTCTCTCCTGAAATGCACGAAGAGTTTCTGC
>CAIJKT010001156.1 GCA_903821255.1 uncultured Lentisphaeria bacterium
CCATTGTAATAAATCTGCTTGCGGCTTAAGTGTTTGCGCCGGTCTGGAAAAATTGTCAAAAAACGGTGTATAAAGGTTGATTTCAGCTTGTCAAAACCGGTAAAAGGTGTAGATTATTAAAATGTATTTATAACGTCCTCCTCCGGGGGATCAGCATGGAGACAAGACAAAAACTATGAATGAACTTGAATCAAGAGATTTTCCTGTAAATATTGAAGATATTATGCATACTGCATATCTGCAGTATTCGTTGAGCGTAAACGTGGGCCGCGCCATTCCGGACGTCCGCGACGGGCTGAAACCGGTGAACCGGCGTATCCTGTACGCGATGCACATGCTCGGGCTCTCCAAATCCCACTCCTATACCAAAAGCGCGAAAGTCGTCGGCGAAGTGATCGGTAAGTACCATCCGCATGGCGACTCCTCGATCTATGACGCCATGGTGCGTCTGGCCCAGGACTTCTCGATGCGCGCACCGCTGATTGACGGGCAGGGTAACTTCGGGAGTATTGACGGCGATGCCGCCGCCGCCTACCGTTATACCGAATGCCGCATGGAACGCTTGTCGGAGGAACTGCTGGCCGACATAGAAAAAGATACAGTTGACATGACGTTGACCTTCGACGAGTCTTCGCTGGAGCCGACTGTACTGCCGGCGCGTTTCCCGCAACTGCTGGTCAACGGCACGACCGGTATCGGGGTCGGCATGGCAACCAGCATCCCGCCGCACAATCTGGCCGAAGTGATCAATGCCACGATCTGCGTAATGGAAAACCCGACGGCGACGATAGACGAGCTGATGCAGCATATGCCGGGTCCGGACGTCCCGACCGGCGCCATTCTGCGCGGCAAAAACGAAGTCCGCAAATTCTATGCCACCGGCCGCGGAACTTTCAGAGTCCGCGCCAAGGCGGAAATAATCGAAACCAATGGCAAAGAGCAAATCATCATCACCGAAATTCCATATGCCATCAACAAAGAAAATATGGTGAAGAAGATTGCCGAACTGGTCAATGATAAAAAGATCACCGGGATTTCCGGTTTGCGCGACGAGACCAGCCGCCGGGTTGGCATCCGCGTGGTGATTGACATTAAACGCGGAGCCATGGGCAGCGTGGTACTCAATCAGCTTTATGCCCATACCCAGCTTGAATCCGTGTATGGTTCGATCATGCTGGTGGTTGACCACAACCGGCCGCGAGTGATGAATCTGCCGCAGGTCTTGCAGGCATATATTGACCACCGTATGGAAGTGGTGGTCCGCAGAACGATATTTGAACTCAAGAAAGCGGAAGCCAGGGCGCACATCCTCGAAGGATTGCTGCTGGCGCTGGCTAATATTGATGAAGTTGTAAAAATCATCCGCGATTCCAGAAACCGCGAAGCCGCAGCCGAGGGCTTGATTGCGCGATTCCAGTTCTCCAAGGAACAGGTCGGTGCCATCCTGGAAATGCGCCTGCACCAGTTGACCGGACTGGCGATTGAAGATGTCCAGACGGAATATGAAGAACTGACCAAACTTATCGCCTACCTGAAATCACTGCTTGCCAGCCGCGAAATGCGCCTGGAAGTGATCAAAAATGAACTGATTGAAGTCAGAGAGAAACATTCTAATCCGCGCCGCACCGAAATTACTTTCGACGACTCCGATTTGAACATTGCCGACCTCATTGCCAGACATTCCTGCGTGATAACGGTTTCCAATACCGGCTACATCAAGCGGGTGCCGTCCGACACTGACCGCACCCAGCACCGCCGCGGCGTAGGCATCATGGGCATGGAAACCAAAGACGCGGACTTTGTCGAGCATCTGTTCAACGCGGACAGCCACGACCTGATCTTCTTCTTTACGGACAAAGGATTCATGTACTGGCTGAATGTTTATGAAATCCCGGAAGCATCCAGAATTTCCAAAGGCAAGGCCATTGTCAATATGATCAAGATCGAGCCCGGCGAAAAAATCAAAGCCATGCTGACGGTCAGTCCGGACGAAATGGAAGATACAAGTAAATATATTATCATGGCGGCCCGCAGCGGTTATATTAAAAAGACTGCGCTCCCGGCGTTCAAGAATCTGCGCCGCACCGGCATCCGCGCCCTGACCATTGAAGAAAATGATGACTTGATCGCGGCGGATATCACCACTATCGGCAATGACATCATTCTTTCCACCGGCCTCGGCATGGCCTGCCGGTTTGATCAGGCCCAGGTGCGTCCGATGGGCCGTACCGCCCGCGGCGTAACCGGCATGCGGTTCAAACTGGCGAACGATTATCTGGTCGGCATGGAAGTGATCAAAGAGGAAGTCGGCGAAGTAGAAGAAGGGCAGGAGGAAAATGCCACCGGGCCGGAACTGCTGGTTGTAACTTCCCGCGGCATGGGTAAACGCAGTTTTGTCAGCACTTACCGCAAGACCAAACGCGGTGCCAAAGGCGTAACCAATATCCGTTTCCGTGAAACTGAAGACATAGTCATCGCCGCTATTCAGGTGGAAAAAGGCGATGAACTCGTACTGACCACGGAGCGCGGCCAGCTGGTACGCATCCCGACGGATGAGATCAGGACTATCGGCAGGGCGTCAAAGGGCGTCAAAATCATGAATCTGCGCGAAACCGACCGCATCACCGGTGCGGCAAAAATAGTCAAAGTGGAAGGCGAGGAAAGCAGCATCAAAATCGAAGCTGTTCCCGAAGCCGGTGTAGTGCCGGAGATTGAAGATATCCCTGAACTCGAAGATGTCGACATTGATGACGTCGATGACATTGATGACATTGATGGCGTCGAAGAGGATGATGACAAAGATACCGTTTAATTATACGGGTTTTCAATGATCCTTTGTTTCAAAAACAGGCAATTGGATCTTTCCGGCGTAAGCCGTTTGATGGGAATCGTCAACGTTACGCCGGATTCGTTCAGCGACGGCGGCAGATGCTTTAATTCCGAAAGTGCCGTTGCGCACGGATTGAAATTGCTTGAAGAGGGGGCCGACATCATTGATATCGGCGGCGAATCCACGCGTCCCGGTGCCGTCGCCGTCAGTCCGGAGGACGAAACCGCTCGGATTGTGCCGGTGATCCGGGACCTGAAGCGTAAAAATCCAGATTGCATTATCAGCGCCGACACCAGAAAAAGGGAAGTGGCCGCCGCCGCCCTCGCTGCCGGTGCGGATATTATTAATGATATTGCCGGATTGCGGCATTCTCCGGAGATTGCCGCAATTGCCGCAGAATACGGTGCCGGCCTGATCCTGATGCACATGCGGGGAACACCGGAAACCATGCAGTCTGCTGAAAACCTCAAATATTGCGATATAGTTAAAGAAGTTTCTGAATTTTTATTGCAGGCCGTGGAAAAAGCCCTTGAATACGGCGTGAAACGGGAAAATATTGTACTGGACCCGGGAATTGGATTTTCCAAGACTCCGGAACAGAATCTGGAGCTGATCGGTAGGATCGAAGAGATTAAAGCGCTTGGATTCCCGGTTCTGGCCGGGCATTCCCGCAAGTCGTTTATCGGTGCGGTTCTCGGACGCAAAAATCCGGAGGACCGCATATTCGGGACTGCCGGGGTTACCGCTTTTCTGGCCATGCGCCGCGCGGAAATCATCAGGGTGCATGACGTCAGGGCGATGAAGGATGTAGTGACCATGCTCAGCCGCTGTGCTGAATACGGTTCAAAATAAGGGACTGGAAAAATGGCAAATTATATGACCTATATGCAGGATGCCTGGACGTATTTGAGGCCGGCTCTGGAAATCGCCATTCTGGCGTTCCTGATCTACAAGGTACTGTATTATCTGCGCGGGACCAGGGGTTCCAATATCCTGGCGGGAATCCTGATCATGCTGATGCTGCTGACGGCGGCCTGCGACCTGATTAAGCTCGAAGTCCTCAACTGGATTCTCACCGGCGTCTGGACGGTGCTGGCGACTGCGGTTATCGTTATTTTTCAGCCGGAACTCAGACGCGCGTTCGCCCAGCTCGGCAGCGCGTCGTTTATGCATTCCGACCGCAAAAAAGAGGCGATTACTGAAGTTGTGACCGCCGTGTTGAACATGTCCAAGCGCCGGATCGGCGCGCTCATCGTCATTGAACGCAGCATCGGCATGCGGGCGATTGTCGAAGACTCCATCAAGCTGGATATCAAACTCAATTCCCTGATCATCGAATCCATTTTCTTCCCCAATTCTCCATTGCATGACGGGGCGATTATTATTAAGAACGACAAAATCATTGCTGCCCATTCAATCCTCCCGCTTTCGCGGGATGAATCCCTGACCAGATCGCTTGGCACCCGCCACCGCGCGGCGGTCGGGATTACAGAGGAATCCGATGCGGTGGTTGTGGTCGTTTCGGAGGAAACCGGCAAAATCAGCATTGCCTGCCGCGGCAGTCTCCGGCAGGACATCAAGACGGACAAACTGCTGAAATACCTTACCGGGCTGCTGATATCCAACGATGCCGACTCTTTCGCCAGCATGTTCGGCACGATGGAGGAAAATGAACAACTGACCGGCTTTACCAGCGGCGAAGAGGGATCATAATGGATTATCGTTTAAACAACCAGGAAAGAGACCGCCTCAGATGGATTCCGGCGATTATCCGCAATGATTTTCTCCGGAAATTTCTCGCGCTGTTTTTTGCGGTGCTGGTGTACCTGATGGTCGCCAATAAAATAGGTACTGAAGAAAAGATTTCAAATGTGCCGGTGGATGTCGAATTGCCGGGCGGACTGGTCAATCTGGATGCCAGGAAACCGACGATTAACGTGACTGTGCGCGGCAGCAAAAAGAACCTCTCCGGCATTGGCGCGATGGATATCAAAGTCAAGGCGGAAGTCGTCGAGAACAAATATATAGCAGGGTTCCCTTATCTGCTCAAACTGAGCATGGACAACATCAAAACACCGTTCGGTGTAAGCGCCGTGAATTTCAACCCGAAAGAGATTCCGCTGTCGCTTGAAAGAAATGATTCTAAAAAAGTGATGGTCGAGCAGAAATTTGATTCCATCCAGAATCTGCCGAAAGATTATGCGGTCGGCAAAATAAAAATCAACCCCGCCGAAGTGCTGATTATCGGCCCCCAGAGTATTATCAAGGAAATTAAATCTATCCAGACCCGGCCGATTCCGCTGGACAGCCAGACCATCGAAAGTTTTGAATATCAGGCGCCGTTATCCACCCCTGACTCCATAAAAGTCTCCCCGATCAAAGTGACGGCGCAGGTGGAAATCGTCCGCAATTTTATCACCAGAACCTTCAAATCCGTCCCCATCCGGCTGCTCCAGCCGCCCGATGATCAGGAATTGCTGAAAGTCGAACTGCTCTCCACGCCGAACGCCGATATAACAGTCTACGGTCCGCAGAGCAAAGTGGCCCTGCTGAAACCGGAGGAGGTCAAGTCCTATATCGATGTTTCAGCCCTTCAGGAATCCGGCTCTTTCAGTTCGGAAGTCTACTGCTGGACCAGCGACCCGGAAATAAAGGTCAAAAACATCTACCCCGAAAAAGTTAAACTGAAACTTACCCGAGTCAAAAAATAGCGGAATGGCGGCTCTCCCTGCAAGAATCAAAAGTCAAAGAATCCTTGTTCTGTATATTCTTCTTCCGGTGAAATATGAGTTTGGGTTTTCGCCTTTGTCTTTTTCTCCGTTTTTACTTTGGGCTGAGGCTTGAGCCGGGATTGCCTTTGGGCCGGGCGGCTCCATTTTCGTTCCACGCTTTCCAGGTATTCCATTTCATATTTCAAAGTTAGTTGTTCATGAATCAGTTGCTGTTCAAGCTGGCGTGTCGCGGCTTTGCGCTGTTTGTCCGACCAGGTCAGAAAGCGCCAGGACGATTCCGCCTGGGCATTGCGGATAAGCGTCCGGACCGAGCGCAGGCCGTTTTTAAAATCTTCGATTACCGCCAGGATTTGAGTGCAGGAGATGTGGCTGGACATCGGGTCCTGCTTCATGTCCAGCGAGGCTTGAATCGCCAGCAGACTGTCCAGGTCGTTCTTTTGGTAAGCCGCCTGGATCTGATGCCATAAACGGCTGTTTTCGGCATTGAAATCGCAGCCGGTGTCCGGATGGAGTTTGAAGCATAATTTGCGGTAAACATCCCGGATTCTGGCGGTCTGGTTTCTCGTTTCCGGATCATCTCTGACCACCTTCTTTTTACCGTCGAAAATGTCTTCAAGGTCATCAAACATTTTGTCGAATTCTTCTTTTAAATCTCCGTCCTCGTCCAATTCTTCAAAAATTTTATTGAATTCTTCGTCCAGGTCTTCGTCATCCTCAATGTCATCGTCAGCGTCAGCATTAAATTCGTTGACATATTCGACCAGGGCGTCATGCAGCGACATGCCGTCTCTGGCTTTTTTCTGTAATTCCTGATACAGTTTGCGCGGGGTTTTGCCGGAGAGGTCGCTCAGACATTCCACCTGTTCCACAAACCAGCCTTTCCGCCGGATCTGTTCATGCAGTTCCCGCAGTTCAGTCATACGGCTGCCGAAAGTCGCGTGCATCCATTTTTCGTAAGCGGGACGGTCTTTATTGCAGTATGCATCCCACTCTTTCTGCTGTTTCTCGAAATCGCGTTCCGCTTTTTTGCACTTCCGCAATAATTCCTTTTTCACGGAGGAAATGTCCAGCAGAATCAGCTCGTAAAAACCAAACGGCTTAGGTTTGACGGCAGCACGCCCGGTATATACCCACATCTTCTGACGGTTTTGTTTCTTCTTGTATGCCATGCTGAAATTACGCTCTTTTGAAGTCAATATAGCCGCGATCGATATCGGTGCGGACTAATTGTACGCGGAGCCGGTTGCCGACGTCCTGTCCTTCAAATCCGCTCACCAGCCTGCCTTCCACCGGCGGACTCAGCAGGCGGACCCACGTGCCTTTATCGGCGGCGCCGGTGACGATGGCGTCGAACTGTTCGCCGATTCTTGACTCCAGCAACATCGCGGCGGCGGCTTTTTCGACCAGCCGCTCAACTTTTTTTGCATCGTCCTCTTTTTCTGTGCAATGCCTGGCCAGCATCTGCAGTTCATCGTCTTTATACGGCATCGGACGCCCCGCGATGGCCGCTTTCAGCAGCCGCTGGGTGATCAGGTCCGGAAAGCGGCGGTTAGGGGCCGTGGAGTGAGTATAATCCTTGACCGCCAGCCCGAAATGGCCGGATGCGGTTTGTCCCGGCAGTTCAATCACATATTCGCCTTTGCCCAGCAGTTTGATGATGCTGAGCGAAAGGTCGGGAAAGCGGACCGGGTCGGCGGCTTTTTCCGCCAGCAGAAACTTTTCCAGCGCTTTGGAGTCCGGTTCCGCAGGTAAATTGACGCCGCGTTCGGCGGCCAGTTCCACGATCCGGTTCCAGCGTTTGGGTACGCGGACTATGCGCCGGACGGACGGAAAATTCCGCGATGCCAGGTAACGGGCGGTAATCCCGTTGGCAGCAACCATAAAGTCCTCAATAATATCTTTTGCCTTGTTCGATCTTTCCTCTTCCAAATCCTTGAGGTCTTCGCCTTCAAATACCGGTCGCGCCTGGATGGTTTCAAAGTCCAGCGCGCCGTGCAGGACGCGTAGCGCTTTCAGTTTTTGCGCCGCAATGTCCTGGAGCCGGATATTTTTTTCCAGCCCGCTGACCGCAGTGACCGCCTGCAGCACCGGCCCCTCTCCCTCCAGCCAGGCGGCGGTGCTGTTGTACGCCAGCTGGGCGCGGTTGCAGCCCGGAGCACGGTAAACATCCGAGCTATGGAGCGATCCGTCTCCGGTCAGGATCATTTCGATGACAACGGCCAGGCGGTCCGAGTCGTAGTTGAGCGAAGTAAGGTCGGTGGAAAGCTTCTCCGGCAGCATCGGGAAAATTTCGGCGGCGGTGTAAACGGAGGTGGTATTCTGCCGGGCATAACGGTCAATGGCCGAGTTTTTACCGGCGACAGCATCCACATCGGCAATGGCTACCAGCACCTTGACGGAACCGCCGCCCAGGTCTTCGGCCACCGTGAGCTGGTCCAGATCGCGGGAATCATCATTATCCATGGAACACCACAGCAAATTCCTGAGATCCCGCATCGGTTCTCCTGCCGGCACTACTGCGGGAGCGTTGATGCGGTCGAGTTCTGCAAAAACTTCCGGTGGAAAATCCGGCGCCATCCCTCTGTCCAGCATTGCGCGGTGAGCAATGCGTTGCAACCGTGAACGGTTTCTCGTATCGTCGTTATTCATTATAATTTTACCTTATTGACAAATTTGGATTTCATTATGCGGCGCAAATTTCTCTTCAAAACTATTGTCATACTTATCGACAATTGTCGCTACAGTGCAACGACAGTCTGTTTGCCGTATCCTGTTTGTTAATATATCATTAATTCTTGTGTATTAAAACTGCAATGTCAATGTTGCGTTCACCCTCCGCAAAGTTTCCGCAGGAGAAGCGTCGTTGCGGCCGAAAGCAAATATGCAGATAAGAAGTAATCCGTTATGCAGTTTTTTCTATGGCTTTGGCGGCTTCTCGGAGCAGTTTTATGAACTTTTCCAGGCATTCGGAAGTTTTGAACCCGGAAATGGCAATCGCAGCATAGGCCGGACTGCCGATATTCACCGCCAGGCTGAGTTGATTTTTATGTTTGACCATAGCCAGTTTCTTCTTTCGGATTTCGTCCAGTTTACGGAAAAGTTCCGCATCCGCCTGTTCATGAAACAGCGCCTTGACATCTTCCTCCGGCAGTTCTGCCAGCAGCGCCATGCCGATGCTGGATTCCAGCGCCGGATACAGCGCCATGCCGCCTAAGCCGTTTTCAACCGGCGACCCGCCGGAATTATAATAGAGGTAACAGACTTTATCTTTCCACAGCACCCCGAGCGCGACCAGATAGCCGTGTTTGGCCAGGCGGTCAAGATGCGCAAAAGATCTGCTTAACAGCCCTGACGCCGCCATGCTTTGCGCCGCAATGACGTGCATGCCGGAGCCGACGGCATACCGCCTGGAAGACGTCCGGTAAGCCATGCCCAGATATGCCAGCGTTTTCAATAACCGGTTGACCCGTATCGGGCTGAGGTTGAGCTTTCTGGCGACAGCCAGCCCGGAAACCGGTTCCGGACTCATGGCCATTTCCTGCAGGACAGCCAATCCGTCAACCAGTCCGTATACTATTTGCGACGGTATTTTATTCATGATCTCTGCTTCTGCTTTTGCAGCCATTCCGTCCATTTCTGTTTATCGCTGCCGAAATCCTCTCCGGTGATTTCCTTGAGATATTCCGCAGCCGCGGAATTCAATTCGCGGTCTTTCGTTTCCAATGAATTTATCAGATACGGAACGGCCGGTTTTTCAAACTTGGCCATTGCCTTCAAGCCGGCCAGCGCGGTGGACGTACTGTTTTCTTTGTTGCGGTTGAAAATATCCTCCAGCGCGGGAATGACGGATGCGTCACCGGAGCGGGCCAGCGCCTTGGTCAGTTCGGTTTGAACACGGGTGCTCGTTTCCCGTCCGGCCATAGCGACTAAATCCGGAACGGATTTTTTGTCCTGAAGTTCGCCCAGAATATAGACCGCCTGTTCGCGGATCAGCGACTCCGGATCGCCCAGCAGGCAGCGGATATAAGTCAGGTCCGGCGTCTGCTTCGGAGCGAGCAGAACTATTGAGCGGGCGGAGACCAGCCGAACGTCATTTTCCCGGTCTGTCAGACTTTTTACGAGTTCCGGCACCGCGCCGCCTTCGCCGAGTTGTCCCAGGTCGTATGCGGCGGCGGCCCTTTCTCCGGCGTCATGCGATTGGAGTTTCTTCAGCATGGCTTCCAGCGGCGTGGGCGCTTTCTGCCGGCCGGAATCAGGCGTGTCGTTAATCAGGTCCATCATAACTTTGTTGCGTTCGGCCTCTTTTATTTTGATATCTGCAATTTTCTCGTAGGCTCTGCCGACCGCCTCTTTAATGCCGTAAAAACTCAACACCTGGTTAGGCTGCCGGATTTTGGCTAACGCTTTGGCGGCCGCCTGGGCGACTTCACGGTTCTCGTCCGCATACAGGGCAAGGATATCTTTCATTAATGGGTTGATCAGAGAAATCTTTTCACTCAGCGTCTGTATCGCCGCGATCCGGAGCGGCGGTTTGAGGTTGCGATTCCCGGCAATGTTGAAAAGTGTCGGAATCACGGTGGCGCCGACGAAAAATTTCAATGCTTTTACGGCTTCCATTCTGACGGAAACAGGCGCGAAAGGGTTTGCGCCGATATCGGCTATTTTGTCGGAATATTCCTGAATGCCGGTTTTTCTGACGCTTTCAATATCACCTGCGGCGGTTACCGCCGCCGCTCTGTTTGCATCCGTCACTCCGGCATTGGCTGCGGCCGCCAGCAGATCGGGAATGGCTTTTTCGTCACTGAATTTGACCGAGGCGGCGATGGCGGCAGCGGCAACGTCGGAACTGCCTGAATAGCATTTGCGGAATAGACGGAATGCGGTTTCCCGCTGTTCCGGCTTCTTAATTTTCTGTTGCTCCAGACGGACGGCAAGATCTTTGACGGCTCCAATCTGACGGATCGGATCGCCGCTTTTTATTCCGTCATCGGCAACTTCCAGATATGACGGACCGCTGAAAATCAGCCATCCGGCAATTATTGCTGCGACGATCAGCGGCGATGCCAGCATAGTTCCGAGACCCAGCGGCTTGCGCCTGATTTTGCGCCACAGACGGACATGTGGAGGAACCGGCCGCGCTGAAACCGGATCGCCTTTGAGATAAGATACAAGGTCGGCCCGGAGGTCTATGATCTGCTGATATCTGCGGTCAGGATCTTTTTCCAGACATTTAAGAATAATATTTTCCATATCTTTTGACACCGCGCCGGGCGCGATAGTTTGAGGGC
>CAIJKT010001157.1 GCA_903821255.1 uncultured Lentisphaeria bacterium
ATTATCGCGTTGTACTGTTAGGTATTATATATCTAACTTTTGCATATGTCAATAGCATTTTGCATAACTGCATAAAAAAAAGGAAATTTATGCTTAATTTTTTTGATAATAGAGAATTTTTCCACCGGTTTGGTGCATTGTAAGACTTGTAAAAAATAGCAATCAAATGCATTGCGGGCTGTAAGATATACTTGAAGCGTCCCTGGATGGGGGAATGTCCGTAATGGCGTTTTTAGACTTAGGAGAAATAGTTGCTGTCCTCAAATCCGGTCATGTAGGCGACATCCGCCACTATATGACGTCCCTCATGCAATAGCTCCCGTGCTTTGCGCATCCGCACATCGTTCAGGTATTCAAACAGCGAAAAATCGCTTTCGCGACTGAAAATACGGGAAACCGGTTAAAAAAATAAATTGAGTGTTGGCTTGCCGCCCGGCAGATAGTCTGGCATTAAATCCGCCAGAATGTTCCAGGATGCGAAGTAATCCGCGTAAAGTGGTTCGCCAGTCTCGCCATCGAAGTTTTCACGCATATAACCCAGTTTGTCTAAACTCATGCTGATCACTTTAAACGTATCATCTGCCAGAACTGCGGCCTCAGCTTCGAAGCCATAATGCAGCAGGGCGTGGAAAACAAACCAGTTAATGGGAATCCATACCGGCCCCTGCCAGTTGGAATTAGTAAGGCGGCGGTGATCGCCGAAGCGCTGCGGGTTTCCCCAGCGGGCGTTGTTATAATATTCACTTGAACGCGAAAGACTGCGGATACCATACGAACTGCGGAAATGTTCCGGGTTCAGCACATAGTTTTTTATCATCCGTTTCGCTTGTTCCGGTTCAGCAATCCGCGCAAACAGGGGAATCAGTGCCGGACAGCTTAAATAGGCATATTTGCCGACATCGGATGTCAGATTGCCATCACTCCAGGCAACACGGGTTTTGCCTAGGCACAGGTCATAAGCGGCATAAGTTCCGTACTGCTCGTCCCAGAGATTATCGTTGATGGTCTGCTTCAGCTTTTCCGCCTGAGTGAGATATTCCTGTTGCGAGACAACATCAGACAACATTCCGGCAAGTTTGGCCATACTGCGCAATTCCAGATAAAGCCAGGCGTTGAGGTCAGGCGAAATGATAGTATCAGGCGGAAATACTGTGGACGTGATTTCGTTGTCGAATCCGGACATATACGGATACCGCCATCGGCATAACCCGAACGGAGCCGCATGCTTTTCAAGCCAGTACACCAAATAACGGTTCAATTGTTGAAATATTTTTTCCACCCATGCGGTATCATTGGTCAATGTGCTATAGATGGCGGCATTCTGCGCGAGGAACGGCTGGGCATGAAAATCGCTTATGGAACCGTTGCCGCCGTCAGCCGCACTTATGACACACGGGATATAACCGGTTGAAGTTTGAAACGACAATATGTTATCCACGAAATACCGCATCTGCTCATGTTCGCCGCTGGCAGCGAAACGCAACGTCATGTGGTGATTGTCCCAACTGAAAATATAGCCGCCGTAATGCTGCCCATAGGTAACGCTCAGATACGGATACCGGAACTGCCCTTCGGCAACATGTTTAATCAACGGCATAATCTGCGCAATATGATTATGCGTAGCCATAAACGTTTTCGAATTTATCTGAAGCGTCATGGCAGATACGCTCCTTTGTCACGGAGTTTCTGTCGCAGGGCATCGGTGTTCACGTTGTGGACATTGCCGTCTCCTGCAGCGGACATTGCCGATGCGATTCCGGCGGCTTCGCCAGTAGTCAGACAACAGGCCATGATACGGACACTGCCGTTTATGGAGCGATCCGTTGAGATGCAACGACCTGCCACAATCACATTTTTCAGGCTTTTTGGAGTTAAGCATCGGTATGGGACGCCATAACTCTCTCCTCTGTCGAGCTGTTTAAATATTTTCTCGTTATCCCTATTGATCTCTTTAATATCTTTGTGCAGGGACTCCTCGGCATCCTTCTTGGAACCATGCACATCTATGGGGTATGCATTGCGACAGATTTCGTCAGGAAAGCTCCGCCGAGCCAGATAGTCGTCGATAGTCAGAAAATAGTCGCCTGAGATACGTCGCGTTTCCCGCACACCCAATACCGCACCCGTGGCTACCAGGAACGAATTGGCGAAAGCAGGGTGAAATTCCGAGAATGCCTGATGGTACTGGGCTACCTGTTTTCGCCCGTGGATAAGCGCAGTCGAAACACTTTCCGGATCGGTGTTGTCCACATCGAATACATGACCTGTATTGAAACTGTAGGTTCTTGGTCCAATCTGCATGGAACACGAATGCAAATCAGCGATGAGCGGATATCGTCCCGACTTGACGGCCTTGTTGACTGGACTGCTCTGGTTGTAAAAATGAATGCTTGGTCCTGAGTTCACGGCATATTCGTCCACATTGGTGATGCTGAAGCAGTGTGTCGCAGGCTGCATGTTCCCGTTGATATCGCCTTTCTCAAAGGGGGCACCAGTCATGGCCGCCAAGTCGCCATCACCGGTACAGTCAACATAGACCTTTGCACGGTAGGCAGCCAGACCGGCTTTATTGGATACAAGCAGGACATCGACATTGCCATCTTCCGACATCTCGACAAAACAAAGCTGGCTGAAAAACAGAACTTTTGCTCCGGTTTGGGTAACGAGGTCGTCATAGATGCGTTTCAGGAGTTCCGGATCGATGGCCGGCGGGCAGAGAGGATTGTCTGATATCCACTTTTTAAGCAAAGGCATTCCATCACACAAGGCGAGGCGGACATGTTCAGCCAGGCCGCGTGCTATAATGTTTTTGCCATCGTCATATCCGCAGAACCACGGCACAAGCCCCAGAGTTCCCATGCCTCCAAGAGCGCCAGCCCTCTCAATCAGCAATGTTCTTGCTCCTGCTCTGGCCGCCGCTGTTGCTGCCGCGCACCCGGACGGCCCTCCTCCGACAACAATTACGTCATATTCATCGTTCAAACGGATTTGCCGTTCTTTTAATTTGTATTTTTTCCCATTGACAGACATTTTTTACCTACAATTTAGGAGTTATATTTATTAAATCATTCAGTTTCAGACAATTCGAAGTCGTCGAACCAGACCTTGCCGCCTTTAACATTTTGCACCGTAAGCGTCACCAGCAAGTTGCGCACCTCGGCCCATTTTCCTTGTGCCGGGATTTTGAACCTGAGATTCAGCGCTTCCCATTTTTCATCGCACGGTTTCACCAGATTAGCGGATTGCGGCGGCAGCCCCAAAAAGAGTGAGTTCG
>CAIJKT010001158.1 GCA_903821255.1 uncultured Lentisphaeria bacterium
GCTGGAGTTCGATCACCACTTCCTTGCCAAGCTCGCCCGCACCAAGAAACAATACTTTCACTGCCGTATCTGATAAAGGAGTCCCGATTGCCGTCATAATATGTAGTCTCCATGATTAATATAAATGATGCTTTAAAATTAATCCCTAATCAACCATTTTCAATATAGAATACCGGTTGGCAAACTAAAAATTTAGTCTGCTGACCGGTATGAAGAATGCGGTTTGAAGATTGGAGGCCGGCCCGTCAGGCCAACGCCGCCAGTTGACGGTTGATTTTTTCGCGGCGGTCCAGCAGCCAGGCGGCCGCACTGGGATAGCGGTTCATCTTTAACTGGTAATCCAGGCCGTCTTCCAGCAGTTTCACTGTTGCGGCGCGTCCGGTTTTTTCCTCGAGCAGACGCAGGGCGCGCATATCCTGGAGGCCTTCCATGAACACTTCGTATTTCAGCGAATCCAGCGGGCCGTCTTCGCCGGGATAAACCATGAACGCATCGCCGCCTTGAAACGCCATTCCTGCGTCGGTAACGCGGAACGGATCGAGTTTCTGATCCAGCGAATACTGGCTGTACCAGAAATTGAAGCCCCATTGCAGAAAGCCGTGGATGTCGTATTTGAACATCAGCATGCCCATGATGCGGTTTCTGGCGGACGGAAAATGGAAGAATCGGTTCGGCACTTTATCCCATTGTCCGCAACAGTAATAAGTCCAGAGCGGTTTGACTCCTGCTTCAACGAAAGGTTCAATATGATTGTTGGACGGAATCGGATTTTTAATGATGCCGCGCTTGTAAAAATCAACATTCGACAGCGCGTCAATTAGCGGAAAGTCTTCGACCAGGCTGTTGACCAGTGCCGCCGCCTGGCTGTATTGCTCGATATTCTCCATTGACGGCTCATCGGAAACATGGAAAAAGCATTTGCCGTCCAGCTCTTTATGGCGCAGCAATTTTAGCAGTTGCGGCATCAGTTGCGAAAGAAAGTTTTTATATTCCGGATCGGACGCCGACACATGCCAGCCGAAAAGTTTCTTCTCCGCTCCATTCTCATTGACGACTATTTTCGGGGTGAATTTTGCGCCCCATTGCGTAAAGAAGTGAGACATTTCAAAATATTCGATACCGGCTGACAGGCATATATCGAGCCAGCGTTTCAACCGCGAAAAGTCAAAAATGTATCTGCCGCCTTTTTTCTCTATAATCAACAGTTGGGCAGTGGGGCGTTCGCCGTCGACCATGGTATCCAGCGGCGGCGTCCACAACGGCGTGAGCAGCAGATTGATGCCGTGAGCCGCGGCATTGGCGGCATATTTGCCGATCAGTTCCCAGTGCCTTTCGCTCCAGCAAGGGGTCTGATAATAACTGGCGATGCAGTCGGTATGAAACCATTCGGTATGCAGCATTTTCAGCTTGGGCAAGGTAACCGGCAGGATTTCCAGCGAGAAAGTCTCACGGCAGTCAATACAGGATTCCGGCTGGCCGGGTAAATCCCTGGAGAAGCGAACCGCAATGGCATATTTGCCGGCTTTGCAATCTTCCGGCAGCTTGACCGTAATCCATATTGAGCGCCACTGGAACGGCAAGGCGTGGATGACGTCTTTCACCGGATACAGCGGGTCCGGGTACAGTCCTGCGGTTTGGCGCAGGACATTGTCATCAAAGCCGGCTCCGACGTAGTCGCATGGAACATGGCCGACCGATCTGATTGAAATCAGTCCGCTGATTTCAGATTCCAGTCCAATTTTAATGTTTTTGATGAGAGTATCGCCCTGGAACGCGATTTGAAAGGCAAAAACTTCGCCGCGCAGGGCCGAGGCGCATTTAAATTCAGGCGATTTGAGTTCCTCATCACAGAAAACTTTTTCCAGGGAGCTCACCAGTTTTGTTTTGAACAGCATTTTTTATCTCCGTATAGTTTTAACGCTTATAATTTTATTTTCGCGACCGAATCCCGGATAATTAATTTTGAATCAATTGCCACGGATTGGGCCGGTTTGCCGGTTCTGATGCCGTCAAGTAATAATTCCAGCGCCTTGCGCGCCATTCTTTCCAGATCAATTCCGGCAGTCGTCAGCGGCACCGGATACAGTTTGGATTTTTCGACATTGTCGAACCCGGCAATACTGACCTCGTCCGGAACTGAAATCCCTTCCTTGAAACAGCGTTCCATGACTCCGAGCGCGCACGGGTCATTCTGACAGATAACCGCCGTAAACGGCCTTTTCTTTGCCAGCAATTCCCCGAATTTTTCATAGCCGCAATGCCGATGTCCGCGGGTGTCGAGGTAGAGTTCACGATCCGGTTCAAGATGTAATTTGCGGAACGCGTTTTCAATTCCGGTGATTCTGCTTTTGTCGTTGAAATTGACCATCACCGCAATTTGACGGTGGCCGCGGCGCAGCAGATGTCCGGCCAGTTGTTCATAACTTTTTTCCATTTCGGCATAAACCACGGGAATTTCGATATCATTCCGCAAACGGTAAGGCACCGCCACCAGTTTGTTAAAATAGTTTCTCATTCCGGCGGCAATCTCCCGTTGCGCAAAAAAACGCGAAGACAGAATGATGCCGTCAACGTTTGACAGCAGTACTGCAAGTTTTTCCGCAACTGTTTCATATTGCGGATTGATTACTGTAACAATCGGGCTGAAGCCGGATCTGTAAATATGATCGATAATGCGGTTGAACACTTCATTTTCATATTCCGGCATACCAGTATTGACGGCAACGCCAATGTAACCCTTCAACTGTCCGTCGCTCTTCTGATAAAGTACGCGATAGCCCCTGCCATGAACCGCCATGATGCGGCGCTCCTGCTCCAGTTCGTTGAGCGCTTTGCGCACCGTTGTTCTGGAGACATTCAATTTCTGCTGAAAGACACGTTCAGACGGCAGAAATTCAGGCTGATTATCGTTGATATGCGTCCGGATAATCTGCTTGATCCGCACATGCAGCGGCTCTTTATTCAAATCAATATTCTGTATTTCAATAAATTTCATATTTCATCATTCAAGAATAACTTATAACTGGTAGATACCAGTTATAATACATGATATAATTATAAAAGTCAAGCGGGATGAAATCTGCACCTGCGTGTAATGGCTCAGTGGAGCAGTGCGAATTATAATTCTTGAGAAATACTTCAAAAAAGTTTCATTTTTCTTTAATTTTGTTTTTGACAAACGCTTTTTCTGCGTTATATTTCTTGTATTGTATA
>CAIJKT010001159.1 GCA_903821255.1 uncultured Lentisphaeria bacterium
AGGAAAGACCTCGCTGAGTTTGAGCATCCGTGTGAGTACCGAATAACTGAACCCGTTTCCATAGTCTCGAACTAATTCTTGCGACAGCGTGGCAAGAATTTGCTGTCCATACTCCGCCCTTCCGCCTTTTAGAATCTCCTCGTTGATTCGCTTACCAATGCGCCAGTAGAGCATGGTCAAGGCCGCGTTGACTGTCACAGCCACACCTTGCCGCGTCTCTTCAATCATCCGGCGAAGGTCTTCCAGAAGCGGAGGCGGCGTCACAGGTTCAATTTCTCTCAGATCACGCTTTTTACTTGTCATCTATTCACCTCCGTCAAACAGGCTGTACTCCAGAGATCTTCCAGGTTGCGTGAATATCTATTATTCATAAATTCTGCTCAAGTGGTTATTATTGAATTCTCCATTTCACAATGTACTGCTGACTGTTTAAGGTTCAACCATTATTAGCATTTTTTTCATCTTTTGCAGTATTTGCTGATAACAGAAGGTCATCGCAGTTAGAATTTAGCTGTGCTCTGACAAACAGAGGTATACCAGAACTCAATAAGCATTACGGTATTTAGCGCGCGCAGATTTCGGCGACAACCTCGCGGTCGTCGAAGTGAGTGTGGATGCCGTTCTGTTCCTGATAGTTTTCGTGGCCCTTGCCGGCAACAAGCACGATGTCGCCGGGATTGGCGCTGACGGCGGCCAGCATGATGGCCTGTCTGCGGTCCGGCTGCTCGACGAACAATGTGCCTTCAGGAATACCTAGCTTAATTTCCTCGATGATCCGCAGCGGGTCTTCGGTCCTCGGATTGTCATTGGTCAGAATCACCATGTCGGAATATTGCGCGGCGGCAGCCCCCATGCGCGGCCGCTTGGTGCGGTCCCGGTCGCCGCCGCACCCGAAGACCGTGATAATGCGTCCGGTGGCGATAGTGTTTAAAATGGTCAGCACTTTCACCAGCGCATCGTCGGTATGCGCATAATCCACGAAGAAATTTACGCCGGATTTGGAAACAAACTGCTGCAGCCGCCCGGGAACATTGATCCTGGTTCCGATCGTTGCGGCAATTTCTGCCGGGTCAAGCCCGGACGCATAAGCGGCGAGAAAAGCACCGGTGAGATTATAGATATTATGTTCGCCGATTAAATTCGTCCTGAAATTAAAATCCTTTCCTTCGAAACGCAATGTAAAGATTGTTTCCAGCGAGGAAAGCTGAATATCCTTTATCTGACAGGCGCAGGATTGTTTTTTGCCGAAAGACAAATCGCGGCGGCCGGCGCCGCACTCTTTGAACAGGCGCTCACCGTAAGGGTCGTCAGTATTGACAATCATTGCGCCGTCTTCAGCCAGATATTCGCTGAACATCAGTTTTTTCGCCTGATAGTAGTTCTCCATATTCAGGTGATAGTCAAGATGGTCGCCGGTGAGATTGGTAAATACCGCAGTTTTAAAGCGGGCGCTGCCCGTGCGGTGCTGGTCCAGCCCGTGGCTTGACACTTCCATGATGACATCGGTGCAGCCGTTGTCCGCCATGTTCCGGAACAATGTCTGAAGTTCGCCGGCTTCCGGCGTGGTCCTGGCCGCCTCCTGCACTTTCCTGCCGTCGGCGTATTTGACGGTAGTGATCAAACCGCAGCGCCTGCCGCTTTCAGTCATAATTTTTTCCAGCACAAACGCCGTAGTGGTTTTGCCTTTAGTTCCGGTAATGCCGTGCAGCGTCAGTTCGCGGGCGGGAAACCGGAGAAAGCATTCCATCGCCAGGGCATAGGCGAAATATGCGTCTTTCACCTGGATGTAATCCACGCCTGGAACGAATGTATCCAGTTTTGAAGAATAAATTATGGCCGAAGCGCCTTTTTTAATCGCCGTTTCAATAAAGCGGTGACCATCGGCGGCAGCGCCTTTGATGGCGACGAAAAGCGAACCTCTGTCGACCATTCTCGAATCATTGGTAACCCCGGAAATCAACAGTTCCGAAGCCAGCCGGACATGGGTGACAAGAGGTTTCAGACAATCTAAATATTCATTTACCGGTTTCATAGTTGCGGTTCAACCTTTTCCAGGTGAACACCGCG
>CAIJKT010001160.1 GCA_903821255.1 uncultured Lentisphaeria bacterium
AAATTCAAGACCGGCGGCTTCCCTGAAGGTTGTGTCACGGCTGAACAGGAGAAGCGCTATGCCGATATGCTGGCCGGCCTTAATGCTTCGGCAGATGAATTGCGCGCCGCCGCCAGAAAAAAAAGGCAGAATTATATTTCGACTGCAATGAAAAATTATGTTGAGAGCAACAAAAGAAATATTGTTGAAAACGAGCGCAGATTCAATGTCCTGAAAGAATATGACGAGTATTTCGCCGGGTTGAATGAGTTTATGGAGCTGACGCCGGATAAACAGAATTCCATCTTCTTTAAGAAGGTGGCCGACCCGAATGTCAGGAATGTTGCTCAGCCGTTGAGGCCCAGATTGAAGTTCATCGGCGATAATCTGCCGGAGGAAAACAGTCCGATGCCGGTATTCCTGAACAGAAGTGAACGCTTTGCCGGCAAGGAAATCCCTTGGCCGCTAGATGAGTCAGGGAAGAAATATGCCTTCAGTTCCATTGATAATGCTTCGATGCATCTGGTCAATAAGTTGACTGAAGGCGCATTTGAACGCAAGAAGCTGCTTTTGCAGAAACTGACTAATCAGCAAATTTGCGCGCTGATTGAAAACTGGATCGCCAAGTCCGAGGTAAAGATATCTGCGGAGGAATTCGGACGGCTGGTCAACTGGCTCAATTCGGTCAGAGAGTATGCCGTGCTGGACAAGCTCCTGAATCGTTCCGGTTTGCCGGGGGTGGACATTGATTCATGGAGAAAATGTGTAAAAGATTTGAAGACTGCCGCAATCGAGAATCAGGCGGTCGAGGCTTCCGCTAAAATAACGGAAATTATGCGTAAAAACGAAAAGCAGGCGGCGCTGAACGAAATATCTGCTTTCTTAAAGAAATTTCATAGTACTGAAACTGCGGACAGATACAGAGATTATTTTGAAGAATATATTGAGAATACAGTAAGATTTAATCCGGAATTGCAAACCAGTGTTGTAATTGACCGGTTTGAAAAAGCGGCTAAAGCCGGAATGCCCGCAGACGCAATGAATATTGCTTGCGTAATGGTTCCAAGACTCGCATATTTGAAGTGCCTTGGCGCTGAACAGCGTCAGCTTTTGCTGGACTGCCGCACAAATAGTTTGAACATGTTCCGTAATCGTGCCGATAAATTACCGGATGCGCCGCCTTTAATGCAGGCGGCCGCCGGTTATTTCTGGCGCTGGTATCAGCAGGCCGGTTCCCGCTATTCCGGAGCGACAAATGAAATTTCCGGGTTGTATGCGTTTATGGATATTGCCGACTGGAGCAATGCAAGACAGGCGCTGTTCAGGAAAAAAATCGAACCGGATGCAATGCTTGATGGCACGGATGCCGGCAATATTGCCGCTCCGCTGCTTTATTATCTGAATGTTGCGGTAAACCGGTATAATGAAGATGCGCTCGAGACCAGAATATCGGACACTTATGAACGTCTGCTTAAAAATAGTTCCGCCGGTAAAGGCAATTCTGAAGCCGCGGTAATTAATACCGGCTGGGCAATGCGTTCCGCACTGCTGTCCCGCAATCCACGGGCATTCCTTTACGGCAGCGACCTGGCGCTTCATAACGGACAGGGGGAAGACGATTTTAGAAACGTATTGCTGTATCTTCAGGCGGTTCTCCAGAAAGAGGATGCCACTGCCGGCAATTTCTCCGTGCTGATCGCCCGGTACAATAATTTATACAAGAACCCCGCCCTGGAAAATGATCTGCTCTGGATCAACGCGGCTAATAAAATAGTCAGCAATGCAGGGGATGCCGGGGGTGCTTTGCAGGCGCTGTCCGGGAAAAAATGTGTTTTCCCTGAACTGACCGCGACGCTTTTATGCGATGCGGCTGCCCGCAGCCTGTTTCTCGACCGGCATGTTGATGTGAAATCCGTTCTTCAGGCGGTCGAGCCGGTAATTGGCGATGCCGTGATTTATGGCGAATTGTGGTATAAAGCCGCGCTGCTTAAAATCGTCGCTTCTCCGACCGTGTTCGAAATGGAAAAATCAGCGTCGAGGCTGCTGAACGATTACCGCATCTGCGCTGTTCCTTACTACGCCAGATTGCTTAATATCATGACTGCCGCCGCGTTGTTGAACGGTTCGCTCAACTCCAGAGATGCCAACGTCATTATGCGGCGTTTCATGGATTTATCGCCTTTATTCTCGCCGGTTGAACGAAAGATTCCAGGATGTCTGGCATCGCCGACCCCTGGTAAATTCTTCATTCAGAATGTCGACCCGAACAAAGTGGACGACAATTCGTTCTGGATTGGATGGGCCGCCGCCGCCGCGGAAATTTCCAATAAGCATATTGAAGAGGTGCCGCCGGTAATTGACGCTTTGAACAAAGCCTCCCCGCAGTTGTTCTGGCAGGAGCGGCTGCTGTTGCGCTATGTCGCCGATTTTGCCGCCGTAAAGCAGGCTGAAGTAAAATAACGGAGTAACAATGTCGTTCCCGATTGAAGATAAATTAGTCATTGCTGTCGCATCGAGCGCATTGTTCGATTTGACAGAGTCTGATGCGGTTTTTCAACGGGACCGGAACGGGTATCGCCAGTATCAGCGGGACAATCAGGACCGGATTCTGGACCGTGGCGTCGCCTTTCCCTTCATCCGCCGCTTTCTCAACCTGAACCGGGCGATGCACGGCTTAAACCCGGTGGAAGTGGTTTTGCTGTCTAAAAATGACACCGACACCGGACTGCGGGTATTCAAATCCATTCAGCACTATGGACTGGATATTTCGCGCGCCGCTTTCACCAGCGGCAAATCGCCGTTCAAATACATCCCGGCGTTCAATGTGTCGCTGTTCCTTTCCGCCGACCAGAGTGATGTCAAGGCGGCCATCAATGCCGGGTTCGCGGCCGGTACCGTGCTGAAAACGGTGTTTAACGATGATGAAAAAGACCGCGAACTGCGCATCGCGTTCGACTTCGACGGAGTGATTGCCGATGATAAGGCTGAAACCATTTACCAGCAGACCGGCAATATTGATAATTTTCACGATTCTGAATCAGCAAAAGCCGGAATTCCGCATGATCCGGGCCCGCTGACCGGTTTGTTTCAGAAACTCGCATTTTTGCAGAAGCTGGAATTGAAGTACGAGGCGGAACATCATGATTATAAACGCATGCTTCGCACCGCCATTGTCACCGCCCGGAATGCCCCGTCGCATGAGCGGGTCGTGACTACGCTGCGCAGTTGGGATGTTACCGTGGATGAAACTTTTTTCCTCGGCGGCATTCAAAAAGCCCATATTCTCGAAATTTTCCATCCGCATATTTATTTTGACGATCAGCGGCTGCATCTTGACGCGTCCGCGGGAGCCGTTCCTTCCGTTCACATTCCTTTTGGCGTCACGAATAGGAAATAGCATTCAGGATGGCTTTATTTGTGCGCGGGCCAGGTTTCTGTCGCGTTTCCTTTTGGCGAGCAGCAGCAGCCAGGTCAGGGATAGAAAGCTCGGAAAAATGCTGATGCCGGTGGAGATGACCAGTTCCGGCAGATTTTCCCGGACGTCTTTTGAATCCGAACACATCCCCATTGCCGTCAGACACAGCAGACTGGAGAAAAATGCCGCGAAAGCGGTTACCAGAAAAGCTTTTTTCTCACTTTTCATTAAATGGAAAACCGGCAGCCCGATGCAGATGATTACCACCATGCTGGGCACCAGAATTAACAATTGATGCAGTTCTGTCGCCGCAAAGCACAGAAAAAACGGACCTGCCGCAACAATTATCAGATTTAAGAGTGACTTGGATTTTTCCGTCATTATGATTCCCTGTGATTTGCTTAATATCGCTTGCATTGCCGCTTTTTCAATACGGGGCGGATACTTCTGCTTTTTTAATTTTTTAACCCGATAAAGCAATGAAGGGTTGACTTATCGCATTATAACATGTATTTTAATCGAGTTGGCACATTGTTTTAATATATGCTTTATTTATATACGGAGGATTGTTAAATGGCCGGAAAAGTCAGGTTCGGAATCATTGGCACCGGAGCAATTGCGGCTCTGCATGCGGAGGCGATAATGGCCCTGGAGAATGCTGAGCTGGTTGCTGTTTATGACAAAGTTACTGAAAGATGCCGCGCTTTTGCCGAAAAATACCATGTCCGGGCCGTGGATGATTTCGATACATTTTTATCCGATAAAACAATCGATGCCGTTACCGTCGCTACGCCAACGGGTTTTCACGGCGAGGTGGCTATCCCGGCGGCCAGGGCGGGAAAACATGTTTTGTGCGAAAAACCGCTGGATGTC
>CAIJKT010001161.1 GCA_903821255.1 uncultured Lentisphaeria bacterium
ATCATACATTGATTTTAATTCAAAAGCTTCCATGAAAACCAATATATACCAGCCTGTCATATATGTCAAGTTATTTTTGCGCGATTACTAACTGCGATTATATTATTTTATTCCATTATAAAAAATATCATTCGCCCCCTTGGGCTGAACATCAGAATTTTTAAAATACGAAGCATGGCCGTCAACAAAAACGAAATTCGCTCCAATATCATGCATATAATAAGTAACTCCTGGATACAGCATTCGCGCATACCACCATTGATTGTTGGTGACTACTGCTATTGAATATGTACCTTCGCTCGCGTCAGCGATAAAAACTGTCATTGACGGTTTTTTCATTTTTGTTGTTGTGTTTACCGCATAAGTTTGAGTATTGTCAGTCAATTGGTTTTGCCCGTAGGTGACATTATACTGTTGACTATATTTAAACGGAGGAAATTTACTGTTGGCTATTGGACACAAATACACCCCTGGTTGCGGTATATCATTCGCACCACGCAACCGCAGATACTCTGCAAGTGCATTAGACCAGAAATCTTTCTCAGTGCCAGTTCCAACTACTCGCGTGAAGTATGACCGGTTATCATCGAAGTACATAATACCGGAAGTTCCGATACTCTTTAAATTATTCAGACACTCTATCTTCCGCGCCGTATTCCTCGCTTTGTTCAACGCCGGCAGTAGCATTGCAGCCAAAATTGCGATGATGGCGATCACCACGAGCAGTTCAATGAGTGTGAAAATACGAAACTTTTTCATTTTTTATCTCCTTAGTCCTTTTGGGGGGTTTCATAGTTTATCTTTACTTGAAGTAATATTATACTGCAAATCCAGTGTTTTGCAATAGCTCGGAGGCATTAAAAGTTGTTCAAAATTGCTATTTATGGATTTTATGTAACCAATGGGAAAAGGTCGAAGGACTGGAGAAGCCCAGTTCATAGGCGATTTCTTTATGCAGACAACCTCGCAACAGCATTTCATCAGTCTTCTTTACCCTGGCAGCATTAATGCTGGCTTGAACGCTTTGTCCAGTACTTTCTTTAAAGGTTCTTAAAAAATGAAACTTGCTGTATCCGGCAATTTGAGATAATCTCTCCACTGATAAGCCTTTCCCCGCAGTATTGGCGATATGGCGGCCAATCATCAGCATGACTAGTTCATGGCGGTTCTCCACATTGGTTTCCTGTTTCGGACCGGATGCAGATTGTTCAAGCAACTCCAAAAACAGCAATGACAGCAATGATTCAATTTTCTGTTTCCGAAAAACTTCAGCTAACTGTGAAGTTTTAGTATCACTCCATCCCTGAACAATCATATTGTATAATGCAGCATTTTCTAATACCACACTTTTTCGCAATATGCCGATTTGCTGATTTTCAATCAGATAAAAATGAACAATAATGTGCTGTGCTAATAAATTAAACCACAGATGAATTGATTTTTCGCCATTGGGCGGATAGGATTTAACATGTTTTTCATAAGCATCAAAGAGAAATATGGTTCCAGGCGTGGCAGGAAATATCCTGCTTTCAAGACTGAACATAGAAACGCCATCCAGCACCAGCAGAATCTCTCTCGCCGGATGCGAATCGGAATTATTGTCCAGCCATTTCTGATAGATTGTTCCGACTTGAACTTCCGCGTGGTCAGGAGAAAATAATGACGATATTATTTTCCATTTCTCTGGATATTTGAATAATTCTGAATAATTTTCAATATCGAAACTCATAGCAACTCTAATAATAAAAGTTTGTTAATAAAGTTAATTCAGATTTGAACAATTGCCAACGCTGCAAAAAACTTAGTCCGTTTATCCAATACTCTGAATTCCAAGTATTGAGCAGAGCGCTTCCAGTCTGGCGCGGTTGTCTCCGTAGGATATTATGTAATGCTGGGCCATGACGTTCTGAATGAAGCCTTCGACCGGAGCATCGAACACGATTTCCAGACTGGGCAGCTGCGGCGCGGGCGGCGCCCATCCGGCCTCTTCCCATTTGACCGGAGTGCGGGCGGTGCCGGTCATAATGTGCATCGTGTATTCATCGCCGGAATAACCCAGACGGCAGATCGTCACTTTCCCGGTCTTCAATTTGGAAACATTCAACAGGCCTTCGCCAAAATCACCGAAAGCATTGGGCATGACAGTCACTTTGCCGTCAACGATTGCCGCCGGTATATAGTCGGGCACCCCCATCAGTGCGCCATCGGTCATGAATTCATAGAATTCGAGATAAGCGGCAGTCTGTCCGGTGAGGTATTTGACGATAAGTTCGGTCACCGCCCCCATGCTGTCATTTTCCGGCACTGAACAGATATCCAGTTCATCATGCAGCAGCGTC
>CAIJKT010001162.1 GCA_903821255.1 uncultured Lentisphaeria bacterium
AGGCAAAGGTTATATTGATCGCCGCAATTAAATCTTCGTTGCAATTCATCCTTCCCATGCGCGTCTCCTGCTCAGCACCCAGAGGAAAAACGGGCCGCCGATGAATGAAGTTATTACCCCTACCGGCAGTTCCCGGGTAGCGAAAATACAGCGGGCGAAAGTGTCGCAGCCCATCAGGAATATTCCGCCCGTCAGCATACACAGGGGAAACAGCCGCCGGTGCTGCGAGCCGAAAAGATTCCGGATTATATGCGGGATAATCAGCCCGACGAACCCGATGATGCCGGATACAGCCACCGAACATGCCGCCAGCAGCGAGGAAACACCCAATAGTATGTAAGAGAGTTTTTTCGGGTCAGCGCCGAGGCTGAACGCGGTTTCTTCGCCGAAAGTGACGGCATCCACTTCGCGTCCCAGCAGGGTGAATAAGAGCGTTGCCGCCAGCAGCGAGACGGCGGAGAAGGTCAGCAGCATATTGCCGGAAGGCTGGAGGCTGCCCAGCAGCCACCAGGTAATCCCGTTGAGTTCATGGGAATTGCTGATGCTGATTATGAACATCAGCAGGCTTGAACACATGCTGCCGATAACTATTCCCGCCAGCGCGATACTGGCGGGAGTATCCGCCGCCCAGCAGCGGGCCATGCCCAGCACCAGCACCAGCGCTAAAACCGCGCCGGCAAAAGAAAAAGCAGGGATGAAAAACTCGGAGATTATTGCCAGTCCCAGGATGATCGCCGCCGCCGCGCCCACGCTGGCGCCGCCGCTGACCCCCAGAATATACGGTTCAGCCAGCGGATTGCGCAGCGCCGCCTGACATGCAGCTCCGGCGACCGCCAATGAACCGCCGACCACAAAAGCGCATAACAGCCGGGCGGCGCGCAACTTTAAAACAGCCTCCAGCATCGGCGAAGGATTCAGCAGATCGGAAAACCCGGCGGAATAAGCGCCACAGCACATGAAGGCAACGAAACAGACAGGCACCAGCAATCCTGTCCAGATTACCGGTTCTGATAATATTCGCCGGACATTGGTAAAACTCATTCAGTTTTTCCTTCGCTGTTTGTCGTGCCGGTTTCAGATTTTATATCATCATGGATATATTTGCGCAGGAGAGCAATCCCCTCGATAGTGCGCGGCCCCAGCCGGAAAATCTTGTCCTGTTCCAGACCGGTGTAAATGCGATTGCTTTTTACTGCTGAAATATGCTGCCAGCCGTCGCGTTTGGCGACTTCGCCGCTTTTGCCTGAACCCATTCCCGGACAAATTATTACATCCGGGTTTTGCTGCATAATCCATTCCAGTGAACACGGGAAATATTCCGCCTTCTCATTGCGTCCGAGATTGATGCCGCCGGCGTATCCGATCATATCATTAATGAATGTTTTTCCGCCGCAGGTCAGGAGCGGACGGTGCCATACTTCGACATATACTTTCGGGCGGGATGCGGCAGGAACCTTATCCGCCAGGCTTTTAAATTCTTCCAGCGCTTTGGAGAAGCGGGATATTTCGGCATCGGCCGCCGCCTGACAGTTCAGGATTTCTCCGAGCATCTTCACGCATTTGATATAGTCGTCGAAGCTGTTGTCATCCAGCATGATCACTTTTGCGCCGAGACTTTCCATCGCCTGCTTCGAAGCTTTATCTTTTAACTTGGTAGTTATCACATAGTCCGGTTTTACCGCCGCCAGATGTTCCAGAAACGGAACGCCGAAGTTGCCGACAACCGGCAATTTTTTTGCTTCCGCCGGATAGTCGCAATAACTGCTTCTGCCGACCAGGCAATTATTTTTGCCCAGCAGAAAAATGATTTCCGTGATGCTTGGCGACAATGACACTACCCGAGGTTCCGGGACGGTTGACGCGGATCGGGCCGCCAGGCCCAGGCAGATTAATATTACAGCTAAAACTGATCTCATGTATTTTCCTTATATGTCAAATGTCTAAAGTACTCAGGCTTTCCGGCTTGTCAAGCCGGGAAGCGAGCTCAGTCCAATGGAATGTTGTCATCCCACGGGTCGAACCACGAATTGTTCTTCGGGCCGAAAAAGCCGAGTCCGTTAGCAGTCAGGATTGCTTCGTTCAAAGCCGGATTGTTCAGGGTGAAGCCGGGAATTACAACCCATTCTCTTTTGTGCGAACTGACATGTCCGTCCACCCAGGCGACATTGGCGGCGCTGTTGTGCCGGAAATGAAATTTTGCCGTATTTTCGGATGATGTCGGAATTTTAGCATGCAGGTTTACCGGGGTGCCGGAGAGGGAGAATGGGGGACTTACTTCATCAATTTCAACCATTGTGAAGCTGGTGGAGTCAATTTGAGCGACATCAGCAAAAAATATAGTTTTTGATGACCATTTGATGTTTTCCGGTTTCATCCCGGCCTGCCAGCCGTTGCCGTAGCCGGTGATATAAGACTGACTGCCGATGCAAAAATTGTATCCATATCCGCCGGCGCCTTTCAGGTTATTGGCGGAAGCGGGGGCGTCGGGATTGATTTGATTCAGCGCGGAACATTCTCTGGTTTTCTTGTCTTTGCCGAGATAATTCACCAGCAGGCCGCGGCTGGAATCCCAGACGTCGCCGGCCGTGGCCCGATAACCGCACCAGTGCTGGCCGGTTTTGATCGCACCCTGCCGGGCAGGGGCATAAAATCCCCAGTCCACAGCGTATTGGATATTCGCCAGTGCGAGTTGTTTAAGGTTGTTTTCGCACGAGGCGCTTTTGCCCGATTCCCGGGCATGGGTCAGGGCAGGGAGCAGCATTCCGGCAAGGATTGCGATGATGGAAATCACGACGAGGAGTTCAATAAGCGTAAAATTCTGATCTGACAGACGGACACCGCTGACAGCGGCTTGGGAACTTTTCATTTTTTGTTCTTCCTGATTATTGTGTTGCGCGCACATTCATTCCGCGCCGGAAGAACACAAAAAATGAATTCATCTTCTGTGCCCGGTTTCCAGTCTGTTTCATCTGGCGACATCTGACGCGGAACAACCGAACAACAGGCAATGGCAGGACCTGGCTTACAGCGATTAACGCCGATCACAGTTGCGCGACAGCCCCCGGTTCTCACGGG
>CAIJKT010001163.1 GCA_903821255.1 uncultured Lentisphaeria bacterium
ATTTAATGATTAAAAAAGAATTAGGCTACGAAATAAACCCCACTGTATCTCACATTGATAGTTCAACTTTTTTTAACGACAGCATTAATGAAATAATTAATGAATATTTACGTATTTTTATGATATCCCGCAGATTATGTTAAAAAGTTGTGCTTTTCTAATTTACTTCTGTAGAATGAGAGAATTCCGGGATGTTTCAGGATTCCGCTAATGATAGCAGGTCAGACGATGGGGAATCCAGGCTGCGGCATCAGGCTGACGGCTATCCTGGCAATTTATGAGAATGTAACGATACGCTGTTATTGTCAAGGCGGTGTAAGTCATCTTACGGGCGAGGGGGCAATGCAGCGACTTGGAAACCGGGTCGAGCAAATCGCAAACGCCGACGGCATGCTGCGCTCCAGATGCTAACTCAAGAAAATTATCCTGGTAGAATATAAGGCGGGTTGATGGGCAACCCGCCCGTGAAACTTGGTTATTGAGATTTCGCGATAAAGTCAATGCCTTGCTGGGTTATGAAATATGTCTGATTCGGGTTGCTTGGGCTGTCAGGCAGGGTCATTTCCACCAAGCCCAATGTTAATGCCGGTTTAATATAACTTTTGCGAAACGTTGGCAAGTGTTTATTCTTAAACTTCGTCATCAACACCCTTGCCGAGATTGTCTTGCCGATTTCCATTACGGACAGCAGTCGCCGTGCCTGGCTTGTGGCAGTATCAGGCCTCGTTGCTTCCCTTTTGTGGACGATTTCAAGCGCGACGGGGTAGGAGATATTTATAATTTCGTCCAGCATGACAGACAAAAGTTCGTCCAAAGGTTCGGATTTGTTTTTTATGATAGCCGTAATTAAATCTTGCAAATTAAAGTCGGCCAGACACGGGTTTGATATCTCTCTGAAAAGAATGTATAAACATAAAAAAAGCCAGGTCAGCTCGTTTGCTTCATTGAAGAATTTTTCATCGCAATATTCATTAAATACCTTCGCCGCCCGGATATATGGATGAACTTCTTCATTTTCGACCACGGCTTTGAAAATAACCTCAAGGTCTTGCTGGCGGCGGCGTTGAAAATTCGTCTGAGAGAGGCCAAAAAAAACGGTCGTCTCCATCGTCAATATTTTGTTCACTTGAAGTAAAATATCGATGGACTTTTCATCGGTATTGAGGGAATCAATCATAAACCTGAAGGCCTTAACAGCATTCCGGATTATTTGCAAATCTTTGGAGAGGCATTGCGGATCCTTATTGTCTAAGGCAGCGCGAACCCCGTCGATGGTAATTTCCGGGTCTTGGAGTGACAGGATAGCACTGATGGTGGCCGCGTGATTATTCGACTTATCGGATGGCGGGATATGATAGTTGGTGCCTTGCAAGAAAGAGAGGCCGTCAGTCGCATTGATGGCTTTGATGAAAATGGCATGGGTAACAAATGTATTATATTGAAAATAATTCATAAATCAGCCCTTTTCACTTTCGCTGGTTTTAATGGTAGTCATTGGTACCGGGATATATTGCTTTGAATCTAAATAACTCTGGAGCGAAGCGGCATCGATTAATATTTTTCCGCTACGCGCTTTCGACATTTTTAGGCTCTTGACCAGGCCTTTGCGTATCAGCCTATAGGTCGAAAAACGGCCGAGGGAGAATTGCTCTTCAATGTCACGTGGGGATAAATATTTCTTCCCATTGCTCTTAGTTGTCTTACTGTCCTCCTGTAAAAGTTTGTCTGCGTCAATTCCGTACGGCTTTAACATCGCCGCGATTGCCGCCATTATTGGTGGCGGCGGTACTGATCTTTTCATTTTTTTGATCTCCTGATTATTGTTTGTTTTTACTTTTGAAATAATCCTGTAAGTATAAGCTGCAGCTTATACTTACAGTTTATTTATTTTTTGTCGCCTATATGCAGCGTAGAATAGACTTCGTTGTACAGC
>CAIJKT010001164.1 GCA_903821255.1 uncultured Lentisphaeria bacterium
GATGATGGTGTTGCGGTTGTCAGCGAAGGCGATTGCGTTGATTGCGGCGCTTGCGTCGGCGAATGCCCCTGCGATGCGATTACCCTGAGCTAATAGCAATATTAAGCTTATATGAAAAATGCCGGATCTCAGTATCCGGCATTTTTTTTGCAAAAATTACGGAGATCTAGATTATTGAATTCCACCGGTTATTCAGCTTTCTCGCGGGATACAATATTCAGAAATGCGATGATGCTGAGGCCGGTATGGTAGCCGGGGTCGGCATCGGGCGTGGCGGGGATGACGTCGACCGGATTGCCGTCGGCACTGCGGGTCTGGTAGGCCATGGAGTGAACTGCCGGATTAACGAATTTTCCCAGAAAAGCGGCGGAACACTGCTCGATGATCTTCAGCATTGCCGGGGTTGATTCCGGCGCGAATTCCAGCATTTCGGCGGCGGTGCGGATGGTTTCCGGCAGACTCCACCAGGGCATGTCGGTATTGACCGGACAGTGTGTTTTCAGATCATAGCTTTTGCAAATGCCGCCTGCCTGCGCGTTAAACCCCTGCCGGAAGCAATGCCCGATCAATTCCGGGTAAAAACTCCGGCACTTCTCCACAAATCCGGCGAATTCCGGTAATGTGCGCATTTGCAGCAGGCATTTCAACGAAAGACCGGCGAACTCCAGGGCATGGCCGGGATCGCAGAGAATCATGTTGTTTTCATCCCACGGGTTGCCGGAACTGTCCACGGCTTCCCAGAAATCATACTGTTGCAGATCCGTTCTCTCCCCCAGGTTTATGTGAAACCTGAAGATATGCTCCATAAATTTCCGCCCTTCGCGCAGCCACGCCTGTCTGCCGGTGACGGCGGCAGCTTCGGCAATGCCGGAGAGTGCGATCATGAACGGGCCTTGCAGATGCTTGCCCGCCACAGGCGTCACCGGATTTTTCGGATCGAACGACTGCTGGTCGGTGATAAAACGCCGGTTCCGGATGTCATTTACCACGCGCAGAAAATAATGTTCGGCCTCGGCAGTCATGGTTTCCAGTCCCAGGCAGGCTGCGGCGCACATTAATCCTTTAGAGTAGAACAGGTCGCTGTAGTTGCTGCCGTCCGGAATGCGGGGCAGATTGCGAAGCCGGCCCTGATGCGTTTCCAGCGGTTCGCCGGAACGGGAGAAAGTGAAAAACATCCGTTCGTGGTTGCGGCTCCGGATATTTTCCATCGAACCGATGATTTCGCGCAGTATTTTTTTAATTTTAACAATCCGCAAGTCTGCCGCATCCGGCGTCAGCAGTGAACAGTTTTTGAGCCATTCAGCATGGCCCGCCAGCGCCTCCAGCGCCCGGCCCTGAATCCAGGTGTAAATGACCTCCCTGCCTTTGAAAAAATCTTCAGGCGAGGCCGGGTAATGGTCTTTGCCGGTAATGATGTTCAGCTTGGTATCGATAAACGGATAATCCGGGTCGCGCTCATATCGTTCAAGCATTGCGTCGAGTACCTCAAGCAATATTTTCTCATAAACCGGAATAAGCCTGGCGGCATCCTGCGGAGTGTTCACCGTGAAATCATAAGTCGTCATTGTTTCATATCCGTTCAATTCTTTGAAATTATTTTTATACCCTGTCTGCCGGCGGCACTATATTCATGAAGCGGAAATGGAGTGCGGCGGAACAAACTTCGAGATTATTTTAAGCAGGTCAAGTTTTTTGATCGGCTTGGCAATATATTCGTCGCAGCCGGCGTCGAGGATATGCTGACGGTCGTTGCTGAGCGCATGAGCGGTCTGGGCTACAACCGGCAGTTCTTTCCTGAGCTTTTTGATTTCCGCGGTTGCCTCCAGTCCGTTCATGCCCGGCATCTGGATATCCATC
>CAIJKT010001165.1 GCA_903821255.1 uncultured Lentisphaeria bacterium
CATGAACTTCGGTCCGTACTCGGGATCACGGGCCAGTGCGTTCGCGGGCGACGGATCGGACAAATCGCCATACAGATTCGGATACCGGCGGAAAAGTTTGGGCACAACACCTTCCTCTTTAATCGGACCGCACGGCGGATTCCATCCTACCTGATCGCCATCAGGATTGAATGTCGTCTTCCGCTGGGCCGGAGTTTCAAGACGGCCTATCTCCGACCAGAATACCGGGCCGTGCCCGAGCATGATAAGCTTCGGAAAACGCTGCAAAGTATGTTCAAGCTGCGGCAGGCCGGGGTCATCATACAAACCGAAATCACCGCCGACAACATCGGAGCCGTCGCAGATCACCGGAAGACCGACTTCCTGCGCGTGTTTGAACATATTTTGCACCATTGGATGCATGACCGGCACGTTCAGCATTACCTCTCCAAGTCCTTTACAACCCTGGTCACGGTAATACCGCAGCAGACGGTCAAGCGGCGCATCTGCCGAGTTGGTCAAAGCGCGCGGATCGATGTTGCAGAACGGGATGAATCGATCCGGGTACTGTTTCGCCATATCGAGAATATCCTCGTTGGCCTGGGGAAGATAGATTTCCGGACTGACAATCGGGAGCAGTACGCCCCTTTCGATTCCGGCCTGGTCATACCGTTCAAGCACCTGTTCCGCAGTGCAGAATTGAACCACAAAGGGAATGGGCCTCCGATACGCATGTGCATGAATGTCTATAAACATTTTAATTTTTATTATCTCCATATTATTCTTCAAACACAACTACAGAATAACCTTTAAGCTCATGTACTTTAACTTTTACATAATTTCCTTCTATGCGGAAATTCAGGATTTTTCTGTCAGGAGCAAGATAGACGGATTTGTATTTTCTACCATCAACACGCAGCGATATTGTAATATCCCGCAACTCGGCAGGCTCCTCAATCATCTCGATTTTGTCACCACGTTTTTCCGGCACATATGACATCAGATAAATTATTCTTCTTTTTGCTTGTTCTGTGACAGTCACCCTTGCAAATGAAGGTATTTTCTCAACCCTAATCACTGGTTCGGGAAGCATATCCGCAAGAATGTTGTTAAAAACAGTTTTCATCGGCACTTGCGCATGTTTATAATAATTTGTGCAGAACGGATGCGAAAAATGAACGATTTTCCCTTTTCTGGTTATCGCCGGCTTATGCGTATTCTTGTCTGGTGGGGTATACATGAATGCGTGTTCACCGTCAAAATGATTATTGTAATATGGCGCAATAATTTCAGCCAGAATTTTTGTCCCTTTAAACCCCACAATTTCAGTACCTTTTTCATACAGTGTTAGAGGCATTTCAGGTACCCCTTCCGCTATTTCCTGCGATGGGATTATGTAGGCTGGATCATATGTGGACTCGCCCTTATACTTTATACCCCACTCTTTAAGTGCAAAATCTTTGCCGTTCTCACCAAGACCAGACCACGCGGAGGATATTATGCATCCTCCATTCTTTATGTAATTCCTTATTCTCTTAAGAAAATCACCTTTCAAAACTACGTTATCTGGCAGTATTATCAATTTATATTCTGAAAAATCTTTGTCGGTATCAAGAATATCAAATTGATATTTAAGTTCGCAAAGGACTCTAGTAATGCCCTTCAGCGCGGCTTCTCCTAATGGTGCAGACTTATGACATGGAATAAAAGAATTTTCGGGAGCAATAATCGCAATATCAGTAACTGGCTTTGCGTCTTCAATCCACGGCTCAAGTTTCTGAAGCCGGTTATAAATTCGTTTGATAAGATTAAATGTCGGATAATTTATGTCGCCACGCGGATGAAAATGGTCCCCGACAGTAGTTCTCATGCAATTAGCGATGCCATTTATGCAATCATACTCCAAACTTGCTTCTGTCCGCAACCCGCCGAAATCACCCCATGACTCATGGAAACGGCCAGTCATATTTAAAATCGGTTTACCGAGATTTCTTGCGAATCTTGCATAAACCGGCATAATATCGTATCCCCATCCACCGGAAGGCAGACATTCGTATTCAAGATAAGTACCTTGAATTTTCTGCTCTTCAAGGCCAGTACCATTAAAATATATGAGCAAGTCTTTGCCTGTATCCTTCAATGTTTTTGAAATCTTGTCTTGAAGTCTCAATTGGGACATATGAGCAAAATTCCAAAGTTCATCCGGATTTTGCCAATTGATGCCAGATTTTTTCATTTCCATCATGCATTCAGCGCCAATACATGGATGAACACCGAAACAATCGAAGAAAAAACCGGAAGTTATATAATTATTTGCAACTT
The DNA here is from genome assembly GCA_903821255.1 of uncultured Lentisphaeria bacterium. Next base: position 2,302 of record CAIJKT010001165.1, read on the forward strand.
CTTTTATCATCTCCAATAGATGCTCGGCATACGGGCTATTGTAACACATATCCCTGAACCAGTGCGAAAGATGCGGTGGTTTATAGGCATATCCTTCAGGAGTGACTACGGTCCAGTCTCTGTGTAATAGACCCTCTTCATGGCTCAATCCCACATTGATATAAGCGGAAATGGCAATGTCTTTTTTTGAACATGCTTCTGAAAGTTTTTCCCAGAGATCATATTTCAACGCTGGATGACGAATTCCAACTTTTGTATTATAATAGGCCATCCCCAGATTGCACCTTACAGGGAAAACAATGTAGTCAACACCGCATTCCTTTATCTGATCGGTAATCTCGTCAAAATCAAAGTTTTCGCCGACATCAGGGCATGCCGGCATTGTATGGAAGTCAAAGAAAATGCCCCATTTGGGATTATGCATTTAACACCTCTATTATGTTTTTTATAATCTCGCATAATTCTAACTTAAAACTTAGCATCTTCATTTTTGCATTATCTCCAAGTTGAATTTGTTGGGATTATTCTTTGAAAGTTTAATTTTTTGCGTAAATCTTCCTTCACTTGTTTTTATAACTGCCTCATAATCACCATAAAAACCATGAAATCTATTTTCAGTGCCTTCAATGTATGTCATGTTGACGTGGGTGTTCCATTCTTTCTTTATCAGATTGTACAGGGCGCTATAAGCTGGTTTCTCTGAAAAATCATGATTGAGCAGTCCTCCCCTGTACTGATTTTCACCAGCGTCGCTTTCCTTGGGAACATAGGCGGTACCATCGACCAGGTTCCACCAGATAATGCCATTGGAGGCTGAATGACTAAACCATAGCCTATAAAGTTTTTCCGCCACCAGTTTTTGAAACTCATTTCCATTGCCAAGTCCATGATGAGCAGTTATGGTAATTTCCGACACATTAAAGGGAATGCCTAACTTGGCATATTGATCCATGCATGCATAGATATAGCGCTGGTTTATAAAATGGAAAGCCCAATCAGGCATTAGCTTGATTTCTTCCAACATGTGATATTGCAATCCGATTCCTTTCAACGGCAGGCCATCATTTAACAGATTTCTTGCAAGCATGTACAAAGGCGTATAGTCGCCGTGATAATTTTTCCAACTAACAGACGGATGTTCATTATAAAGCAATTCCGTGGATTCAGGAAAATATTTTTGTGCCATCTTAAAGGCCGTCTCCACATGCCTTTCCGGCATCTGTTCGAAATATTCCGTGTCCCACAGCAGAGCTTCGTTCGCAACATCCCATATTTTTATTCTACCAGCATACCGTTCTGCGATTTCACGTATACGACGCTCAAGCCGTTCTGCATGTTTACTTTTCTCCCTGCACAACCATTTCGGAAGAAAGGTATGCCAGCTCAGCAGATGCCCCTTGGGCGTAATACCATATTTCTCACAAAATTCAAGAACCAAGTCAGGAGGAGGTCTTCGATAAATAGGAGTGCTGTTTTTGTCAAAACGCAGTTCCCCGTCGGCTGGTTCAAGATCATTCCAATAAAATGGCAATACAGCTAAATTGAATATTTCACGGAATTTTTCCTCATATTGATCATTCTGTTCACGCCCCGGGAATTGTCCTATCATGAAGGCGTTGCATCCGAATCTATATTCATGAGTTGTCTGAGTTAGTTTGATTTCTGCTGTTTGAACAGGACTGCCATCTGTGTAAGACAGTTTTATTGTCCCGAATCCTTTTCGATTGTTTTCTATGCCATTTTTGATTTTAAAATTTATTTCCGAGTCTTCATTCAGAAGATTCTTCACAATTTCTTTTGCAAGTTCATTCATTATTTATAACCCTCATATACAATGTCAATTTCACTTCCTGTATGAATTCTTCCAGATTTTCTAAAAGATTTCCGGGACTGGAATTTTAACTTCTGTTCTATTTTTATAACTTGCACGTACGGCCTTGAGTATTCTATAGGACTGGATCCCGTCTGATATTGTAATCGGCATAGTGGATCCAGTCCTATAAGCATTTAGAAAATCTTTCATTTGGAGAAAAGTATAGTTTTCGGTATCCGGAGTCGTAGAGCTGTCATCAAATTCGTAGACTTCTTCTGCGGCCCTGGGACGATCTTTATATACCCTGACTTCAGAATGGCTGGACCAGTTAAATACAATTGCCATGTTCTCCAGATTGCAATGACCAACAACATTTGACTGATGAGCCCGGCGGGACTCCTGAAGAACCGCAATGCCATCTTTAAGTCTGAAACAAACATTGAGCTCTTCTTCATCAAAAGATGGCTGATAGTCAGGAGATGTATAAGCCATTGCCGTTACCGATAACGGCTCACCGCACATTAAACGAATATAATGAAAGTAATGAGAACCATGATTATTAAGGTCTCCGGCTGATTTTTCAAAACGAAAACGCCAGTTGTCTTCCAGGCCTTCCGGTATAATACCTTTGCCTGGTCCGAACCCGTGAATGTAAAAACCCAGGAATCTGCCCGCATCCGAACGTTGACGCAGCTCCAGCGCTTTTCTGAATGGAGCTACATATTTATAAGACATGCCAACATAACAGACAGGCTTATATTTTTGTGCCGTCATAATAATCTTTTTTTCTCCAACATCATCCACGCAGACAGGTTTTTCCAAATAGATATCACGGCCAGCCGCTGCGCATGCAGCAAAGGCATCCGGATGCAGAAACGGAGGTAAAGAAATAACTGCAACGTCGTAATCAGCCTTTAAGAAACTTGCCAGGTCATAACAAGCTTTTGCGTTATACATAGCAGCCGTAGCATTCACCTTGTCTGCGTCAATATCAAAACAGGCTGTTATCGAAACTTTGCCATTATAGCACTTCTTGGCCGCAGTCATCAAATCCTTGGTTCGATATTGGTTACATCCATACAAACCAAAACGTACATGTTCTTTTGTTATACTCATTTTTATTCTTCCTTTTGCAAATTTATATATCTATAATTATTAAGAGCTATAGATTCTGCTTATTACACTACGTCAAAATAGTAACGGGAGTTCTCCCAATTCAATTCCGAGGCCAGCCCTCTACTTTATTGTTTGTATCTTTTTTTTCAGAAATAGGAACGATGACGCAGGCATTCGGGATGCCGAAAGATGAGCCTTTGCTCCCGCCGTGCTCAGGGATTTCAAGTACACCAACGGCAGCTTTACACTGATAGA
>CAIJKT010001166.1 GCA_903821255.1 uncultured Lentisphaeria bacterium
AACACTCTACTTAGGCACGACCAAATGCCCATTCAGAAATGTAAGGAATACGCCCAAAACATGGGCGTATTCTCCTACGGTCTTCTGAATAAAAATTGGTCGTTTCAAGTAGAGACTATAGCAAAAGCTACGCTAAAATTTTAATTTACATTTACGCTATATAAAATCCATTCCTTATATTTGTTTTAAATCGCAATGGTTAAGATAAGTTATCAATGCTATTAATTCTTTCAAGCGGGTATTCATCCTGGAATTGCAGAAAGGTTATAAATTAAATTTCATATGTCGGTGATTAATCCCGGCGAAGCGGTATTTTCAGTTGCACAAGATGATAATCAAGAGCGACTATGCGGAGAATTTCTATCTCCATCTCCATCATTATGAATTGCTTGATTTCAAAGATTCTTTCATAATCCTCTCCCGGCGACACCGTTACGTCAAGATTAATTACCTTATCATCCTCAATGGAGACTTTGGTGACTGTGGCTTCGATATGATATTCTTTCAATATATCCTGGATAAATTTACCGTATCGCTCCTTTACAAAAAAAATAGCATCATAAAACATTTGCATGAAGCTCACATTTTGCGGCATCTTGTGTCTGGCATCGTCATGCTCAACATGATTACATTCGAGTGCGTTCAGATACTCCTGCGGCCATTCGACGGGGTTGCTATCAAAATAAATGCGCATCCAAAATGCGGCATCATCGGGAATGCTGTTTGGCAGGTCGCGCCTCATGAGCGCCATGATTTCGCTCAGCTCCGCCGGACTTAGTTTGTACGGCTCAACTCTTTCCCCTTTTGCGTCAACGATTATTTTTTCTTTGCCAATATTCATTGCCATCCTTATTAAAAACATCCTGACTAATTTTCGACATATTGAAAATCCGGCAGACAATTTCTGATTCATGTTTATATTCTACGCGTGAAGCCCTGCCATTTTCTGTCGTGGCTGGTTTGTATTAATATTTAGATGTGATATTCTTTACATGATTTTCGCAGTTTCTGCGAAAGCTGTAATAACGCTGGAGAAAGTATGCCGGTAAATAAGAAACAATTGCTGCGGCTGATTAAGTTCATTGCTGAATTAAAGCAGAATCACTATCCGAACAGCATTACGTTCGCGGAAAAACTTAAACAGGTTGATCTGGTAGAAAATCTGAATATCAGTTGTTCGGCTCGGACTGTTCAGCGTGATATTGAGGTTTTAAAGGGTGAATTTGATGCGCCATTGAAGTTTGATGCTGAGCGGAACGGATATTTTCTATCCAGCAATTACTGGGAATTTCAATGTCCCCCGCTATGTGAAGAATTGATGACCTCGTCTCTGCTTGCGGCCAGGCTGGCTGAGGATTTTGTGCCGCAGCCGCTGAAAGGCTCGATCCGTGATGCCGTGGATATGCAATTGGCCAACAGCAATTCAGAATTTCTGGATAAGGCGTTTATAGAATCGCTGATTGTTGCTTCCGGAATTAATGTTGAGGTTGATCCGGATATTTTTAAAACGGTATTCGATGGCTGGAGGTTGCGTCATGCAATCAGAATCGCCTATAAGTCCAAAGACGGTAACCAATCAGAACCCCAGATTGAGCCACATGTCATTTCCTTTCATAAAGGCATCTGGTATGTCAAAGGACGAATCGAAGACGGTAATGTTAAAGTGTTTGCCATCCATCGGATTAAATCAGTAGAAGCTACCGGGTTGAACTTTGAAATAGACAAAAGTATCCTGGAAGATGTTCGCCGTAACGGGCTGTTCAATTTTCCCAAGATCAGCGGGATTACGCTGCTCTGCGATGACAGTATCGCTTTTTATCTTCAAGAACAGCAGAAAGTCAAGAAATTCAAAGTTACACCTATGCCTGATGGCAGCCTGATCATCGCCTTGCAGCCTGCGACGGAATTCGACGTATTGCGCTGGATCATGGCCGAATCGGGGAGAATCAGAGTCTTGGAGCCTGAATGGTTGCGGGAAAAGGTGCTTGCTGCCGCTGGAAAGATTATTGAGGCAAATTCCTAAATTTCATCCATGCCACGACACAAAATGTCGTCCCCAATGTGCTATATCACCGAGATATCTGAAAAAAAGAAGAAGGCCACATGACCTTCTTCTTAGTTTACCTCAAGATTATTTCCTTAATGCATGCAACAGAATGCCAGCGCCAGCAAGCGTTGCGCCGATAGCGATGCCGTAGCAAGCCCAGGTTGCGGCGTTGTTATAGTCCGCCTGGCTGGTCATACACGCGAGTTCAGCAACTTTACGATTAACGATGTACTGTTCAGCAGCCGCGGCATCAGCGTCAGCCTTTTCCTTCGCGGCTTTGGCGTCGAGTTCGGCCTGGGTCAGAACGACTGGAGCTGCTTCTGTGGTCGGCGGTACGGTTGTTTTGTTCTCATCCATGATAACTTCTCCTTGCGAGATACTCGCATTTTTGTTATAGAGCAGCCCTAAAACCATTTTAAGACTGCATACTTCGACTTTATATTCATATTCTACATTCTGAGGCTTGCCATCTTGTGTCGTGGTTGATTATTTCAAGTTGACTTCCCTTTGATATTGAACTCTTTCATGTATTGCATTCGTTTTCCTCCTCCATTTTTCCGGCTTCGCGAAAGCTGTAAAAGCCGCTACCGATAATAATGTGGTCGAGAATTTCAATCCCGATGATTTTACCGGCTCTCACTAATGCATTGGTTACTTTGATGTCTTCGGACGATGGCTCGGTTGAGCCTGAAGGGTGGTTGTGTGCCAATATGATTTTCGATGCCCCGAACAAAATTGAATTCCTGAATATTTCGCGGCTGTGTGCTTGCGTGGTATCAATCAACCCGATACTGACAGTGTAGTATGCCTTGATTCTACTTCCGGCATCGAGAACTAAAACCAGCATGTGCTCCTG
>CAIJKT010001167.1 GCA_903821255.1 uncultured Lentisphaeria bacterium
CTTCCTGCGGTCTCCCGGCTACAGCTATCTGCCGTGCTCCGAAGATATTTACCTGAGCCCGTCGCAGATCAAACGTTTCGCCCTGAAAACCGGGGATTTTGTCGGCGGCCAGATCCGTCCGCCCCGCGAAAAAGAACGTTTCTTTGCCATGCTCAAAGTGGAGAACATCAACCACGACTCTCCGGACCGCAAGAAGGAAATTATTCCCTTCAACAGCCTGACCCCGTATTTTCCGACACAGCGGCTGGTGCTGGAAGTGGACTCGAAAGAACTCTGCACCCGGGTAGTCGACCTGGTCTCCCCCATCGGCAAAGGGCAGCGCGGCCTGATCGTGGCTCCGCCCAGAACCGGTAAAACCGTACTGCTCCAGAAGATGGCCAACAGCATCCGGAAAAACAATCCGGACGTGACGCTGATCATTCTGCTGATTGACGAGCGCCCGGAAGAAGTGACCGATATGCAGCGCTGCGTTAACGCCGAAGTCATCAGCTCCACGTTCGATGAGCCGCCGGAACGGCATGTGCAGGTTGCGGAAATGGTTATCGAAAAAGCCAAGCGCCTGGTCGAATATAAAAATGACGTAGTGATCCTGCTGGACAGCATCACCCGTCTGGCCCGTGCGTACAATACGCTACAGCCGCACAGCGGAAAAATTCTTTCCGGCGGGGTGGATGCCAATGCCCTGCACAAGCCCAAACGTTTCTTCGGCGCCGCCAGAAATATCGAAAATCACGGCAGTCTGACTATTATCGCGACCGCCCTGATCGAAACCGGCAGCCGGATGGATGACGTCATCTTTGAAGAATTCAAGGGTACCGGCAACATGGAACTGCACCTTGACCGGCGTCTTTCCGACCGGAGAATCTATCCCGCAATCAACGTTGAAATGAGCGGAACCCGCCGCGAAGAACTGCTGCTGCATCCCGATGAACTGCAGCGCGTCTGGACATTGCGCAAGGCAATGAACGGAGTTCCGCCGGCTGAAGCCATGGAACTGTTAATCGGCAAACTCAAGAAAATACCAACGAATATTGAATTTCTTATGACTTTGCAGGTTTGACAACCGGTACTTTTAACGTTATGATATTCTGTTGAAAAATCAGCGGACGGCTGCGGATATTCCGGCAGCCGCCGCCATAACTGAGTTTAAGGACACGCTCAAATGGACGATGGAAAAAAGAAAATAATCATTTACTTTTTCTACTTGATTGTTCTGATGCTGATAGTATCCTCCGCCATTTTAATCTGGCCGGTTTACCGCAAGTATCAGAAACGCAAGAGTGTTGTTGCAGAGCTCAGAGAACAGGCCGCGCTGAAAACTGCGGAATGTGTAAAGCTGAACAAGGAAGTTTACGGACTTGAGCACAAGCCGGCGATTGTCGAAAAAGTCGCCAGAGAGAAATTCGGACTGTGCCAGGAAGGTGAGTCAGTGATGCGTTACAAAGAGCAGCCTAAGCCGGATAATGCCGGAAAATAAATGAAAAATGGTATTTTTTCAGGATTTTTAATAAAAATC
>CAIJKT010001168.1 GCA_903821255.1 uncultured Lentisphaeria bacterium
AAATCGTATAAATAGCGGACGCAGGACGCGGCTTTATGCCGATTTTAGCGTTGACTGCGACAGGTTCTAATGTCGCTCCCATCGCCTTTTTACCTATCCTCATCTTTGTTCATTTCTTTCATGCCAGATTTGACACTACCGTTTTCTGTTTTTTGTGAAAAGCATAATTACTCCATACGTTCTATTGGCCCTCCTTATTTAGTTGCGCGATTTTTTTGTTTGAGTCAAATTTTTATGACTCAATTAAAATTAATTTTGTTGCATAAACTGTTTAAAATTCTTTTAGTATATATTGCAGGCCGGATGCAGGAATCCTGCAACCGGTTATAAATATTCCGGTAATCCGGTGTTTTTTATTCCGGCAGATCATTGCCGGCAGTTCCGCTGCCGGATCGCAAATGGTTCTGAGCAGTCTTTAACTTGCGGAGGCGAGTTAAATTTTACCGGCATACCATCGCCATGGCGGACATGTTTCATCTTTGCCGGCCCCATGTACCTGAGGCTGCTCCGTTTGAATATACCAGCGTAACAGTCTGATTTCCAAATCTCTTTGTATATGGGCATAAGCCGGATTATCATAAAGATTGTTCAGTTCCTTCCGGTCGGCATCCAGATCATAAAGCTGTCCCCACGAGATTTGTTCCTTCCAGCATATGGAGAGCTTGTGTGTTTTGGTGCGGACAGTCTTTACGAAAGGAGTTTCAAAAAATACCGCCTGCTTTGCATCCCATGGTTTTCCGCAACGCATCCCGCTGCCTGTTACTGCGCTGGCCAAACTCTGTCCCTGTACTGTATCCGGGCATTCGATTCCGCAAAGTTCAAGGATGGCAGGCATTACATCAATCATTTCTGTCAATTCGTGAATCTGTTCCTTGCCAGTTTTTCCTTTCCAGTAGAAAATGAGCGGAATATGGTGAAGGACATCAAATGTCGAAAGATTTTTTCCGAACTGGCCGTATTCTCCGCAAAAATCTCCATGATCTGCGGTAAACACGATGATTGTATTTTCGAGTTCGCCCATTTTTTCAAGCTGTTTCATGATCCTGCCGATTTGGTCATCAATCATGCTTACAAGGCTGTAGTAATTGGCGATTGCCTGCCGCAATTTTTTTTCTCCGGTCTGGAAGACGTTCCACATATTCTCGCATCCGGGGCGTTTTACGTCAGGCTTATTGTACCATTTCTCGTCATATGGCGGAAGCTCTATATCATCGGGATTGTAAGGAAACGGGTTGTCATCAGGAACGCATGTTGGAGGATGCGGCCGCTCAAATGTGGACCACAGAAGAAAAGGTTTGTTTCTGTCTGCCTGCTCCAGATACTTTATGGTCTCATCGCCGGTCCATGCCTCTACTGAATGCTTGTAAGGAATATTGGAGACATAAGCATCATATTCTTTTACATGTGTGTCATTGTACCAGCCGTTGTCTCCGAAACCATGTTTTTTCAGGTATTCGTGATAATCGTTTTGCTCCCCGTCATTGCCTCCTGCGCAGATTCTGGAGTATTCAAACCCCATATCGTCACAATGCCCTGAATGAGTCTTGCCGACAGTTGCGGTCTGGTAGTTGTGGTTATTTTTTAAAAAATTCGGCAGGGTAGTCAGAGAACTGACATCAACAGAATTGCAGTTTGTCATTATGCCGTGAGTATGCAAATACTGTCCTGTAAGGAGAGTTACTCTTGAAGGCATGCACAGTGCCGACTGACTGTAAGTCCGCTGAAAATCAACACCACCCGCGGCAAGGCTGTCAATGTTAGGGGTTTTGACCACTTTGTTCCCATGACAGCCAAGCGCTTCATAGCGGTGCTGATCAGTCATAAAAATCAAGATGTTGGGCTTTTTTTTATTTTCCATCATGCTTTACTGCATTTCTTTAAATTATCTGTCCGCTGACGAGCAAATCCCGTCAGGGTATTGCACTTATTTCTTTTGATCTGCCGGGTTGTTTATCATTATGATACCGGCGGTCAGTTCCGGCCAGTTTTTCCATTTCCAGAATGCCGGAGGCTGTGCTGCCGGCGTACCGCAGACGGTTCCCAGGAAAACAACTATTTTGCCTTTGCCGTATTTTTTGCTGACCAGCAAAGGATAGCCGCCGGCCTTGAGCAGCACTTCCGCATCTTCCGCCGGTGCGAGGTCGTGCCGGTAGTAAACGCATGGTTTTTCTTTCCAGTCAATATTGCCGAACTGCTGAGCAGACGGTTCAATCAGCAATGGCGCGCTTGAACCTTTCACCTGCCAGGCGTCTTTGATTTTTACGGGGAGGAAATCATTAAGATATGAAGTCTGATATTCCCCTTTGTCCAGAGAAAACAAACCGCCTAAAATTATTAAATTCATGCCATTTTTTACATTCGCGATAATATTCTTCAGGACAAAATCAGGAATTACCTGATTGGGGCCGAAAGGGCAGTCGACCAGGATACAGGCTTTCGCTTTTTGCATTGACACAGAGCCTGGCAGCCTGTTGATAAAAAATTTATTTTCCGGAGTCAACGCCGGTTCAGTGTTTTCAATATAATAATTTCTTATTTCTTTATCGCTGACTCCATTCTTCAGCAGATTCGCGGCAATGTTGTAACGGTTGAATGATATTCCGTTGAAGATAATATAATCATTACGGGGGGAACTGCTCTGTTCCTCGTTTGGGCTGACTTTGGAAATAACTATATTATCAATCAGGAATTTCATTGGTTTCTCTGTCACGCCCCAGCAGCCAATGCGAAGTTTTCCTCCAAGATATTCCTGGCGTCCGAGGATTGCGGCAGCGCCGTCAATATATACCGGGTCAACCATGTCTCCCTGATAATACTCCACAAGATCATTGTCAGTGTCAAAATAAATCTTATAATGCAGCCATTTATTTTTCTCCACATTGCTCAGGCGGCGATGGCCGACAGGTTCATTGTTAAAATATTTTATTCGTTTTGCAGTTGCTTCGGGAAAATACCGTCTCCAGTCTTTACAGTAATCATGCCAGAAAAGGGTAATATTATAGAATTCAATAAACAGGCCGATGCCCTGTTCATTATGATTGACATTCAAGTCGAATTCAACACTTCCTTTCCGGATAACAGGAATTTCCGTCTCAATATATCCGCCCTGAAGTTTTTCAGCCGGGCTGGAGGTGACTTCCAGTTTGCCGTTTTTAATTACATAGGTGCTGGCTTCCTTATTCGATTCCGGCTGGTGTACGCTCCATTTTTCCCCAACCGGTTTTCCTTCCGGATAATTATTAAAGCTGATATTCACTGCCGGTTCACCGCAGTGAAGAACACCGACGGCGGTCAACAGTAGAAAAGATATCAATAAGTATTTTTTCATTCGCCAATCCTTTATTAAGCAGTATGGCCCCGCTTCGTTACTGATTTGCAGTTTCTATCAGCACACTTGCGCCCCAGGTCACTGACGGAATTTTCACTGTAACCGTATTGTTTTCGACGCTGGATTCAAGTACCGCGGAATTAGGTTCAGGTTCAGCGTTGAGCACTACTGCCTGCTTAAACTTTTCATTGCTGTTTTTATTAAAAGTCAGAACGACATTCTGCTGCGGAGCCGGAATCTTATGATCCGCCAGGATATTCTTTCCTTCAGGCAGATTAACCATATTTATCATCAACTCTCTGCCCGTTGCCGTTTGTTTTTCAAATACCCACTGTTTCCAGAACAGCCGCTTGCCGCCTGCCACGGATATGGTATTGAACCGCTTGTCTTCGGACAGCAGCTTAAACTCGTTGTTATAGAAATAGGCGGAATAGCGCATTGCGTACCGCCATATTTTCCAGTTTTCGCCCCGTGGCAAATCTCTGTCCATCGGGCCGATCCAGTGAATTCCGGAATAGACGAATAAATAGGGCAGCAGCTTAGCCGTCACTGTCGCGCTGGCTGGCGGCGGGCTCATCCAGCCGATTCCAACCTGACAGTTGTTCAGCCTGGACAGGCTTGCGTCCTGAGTGATTTTTGTAATCCATTCCTCCCAGGTATATTTTTCATAATTGAGCAGATATTCAAACCAAAGCCATGAATTCGTTGAGGCCTCTTTATGATATTTTTCCAAAGCGGCAACTTTTTGCGCAATTTCATCCCCGGCATTGGTCCCATAAATGAATTCCGGATGGGTTTCTGCTACTCCTTTCCTGAAAGCCTGCAAAAATTTAGTTCCTTCGGTATCCTGGTCCGGATATAATTCCCTGGCGCTTTTACCTGCAAAGTTAAACCAGTCGGATTTAGTCGCCCGCATCGGATCGCCGATTGTAGCCGGCAGAAAAGCCCAGTCAAAGCGGCATCCGTCCCAGCCGAACATGTCAATGGATTTTGCCATTTCCCGGCCCCATTTATAGGCATTCTCTTCATTGTACAGATATGAAGTGTAAGCAATCGCGTACCGT
>CAIJKT010001169.1 GCA_903821255.1 uncultured Lentisphaeria bacterium
AACATTGCCCGGAATGAAACATCTTGATCCGGTGACTCGGCGTTTTGTCGAATGTCACCGGGAGGATAGCGCCTATATTTCCATTTCCCGGCCCCAGGTTTTATTTTATGCCGGGGTATCGGCAGCCATGCTTGTATTCCTGAAATACCGCTGGGACTATTTCCTGTTCACCATTACCGCGCTGATGGCGTTCTGGTATTTCAGCGCGGCGATCTTCCGGATAGGCGCCTGCTGCGTTTCAATGCTCGGTTTCGGCGAAAGAAAGGTATCCGCGGACGAAATGGCGGCCATTACCGATGAAGAACTGACGGTATATACCATTCTGGTGCCGCTTTACCATGAAGCGAATATCGCGGAAAAGATCATCCTCAACATCGGCAAACTGGACTATCCGGCGGACAAACTGGACGTCAAGCTGCTGCTGGAAAGCGACGACCATGAGACTATCCATGCGCTGAAGCGCTGTTTTCTGCCCGGTAATTACAAGATAATCGTGGTTCCGGATTCGCAGCCGAAGACCAAACCCCGCGCCTGCAACTTCGGGTTGAAGTATGCCCGCGGGGAGTATTGCGTGATTTATGACGCCGAGGACCGTCCGGAGCCGGACCAGTTGAAAAAGGCGGTTGCCGTATTCCGGAGCACGCCCCGCGAAATGGCATGTGTCCAGGCGAAATTGAACTATTACAACTCCCGTCAGAATCTGCTGACCAGGCTGTTCACGGTGGAGTATTCCACAACCTTTGATCTGATGCTGCCCGGTATGCAGACTTTCAACTTGCCCCTGCCGCTGGGCGGCACTTCCAACCATTTCCGCACTGAAGCGTTGCGGGAACTTGGCGGGTGGGACCCGTTCAACGTTACCGAGGACTGCGATCTGGGAATCAGGATTTACACGCATGGCTATCAGACCTGCCTGCTGGATTCCACCACCTGGGAAGAGGCCAATTCCGATGTCTGGAACTGGATCCGCCAGCGCTCCCGCTGGGTGAAAGGTTTCATCCAGACGCATCTCAGCCATACCCGGCATCCGGTGAACACGCTGCGCCAGTTGGGACTGTGGGGATTTTTCGGTTTCTACATGAGCGTCGGCGCCAGCGCGTTCATGATGTTGGTCAACATAATTTACTGGATGGCCGGCGGATTTTATCTGCTGCTGTTCCTGGATGCGCTTTCCAGCGGGCTTACACCCTGGGAAATCATTGCCGGGCCGCATAATTTTAACGATTATCACGGGCTGTCGGTTTTCGGCATGCGCCTTGAACCCTGGCCGCTGTTTTACTGGGGTGAGACTGAAAGCCGTTTCTGGTCGGTGCTATCGGTCATTTTTTTCGTGACCACCATACTGCTGGTACTTGCCAATTTTCTGTTTATGGGCGTGCATATCCTGGCCTGCATTAAACGGCGGTATTACCATCTGCTGCCGGCCGCCTTGCTGATGCCGTTCTACTGGCTGCTGATCTCAATCGGAGCCTGGAAAGGCTTTATCCAGCTTTTTTTCAACCCGTTCTACTGGGAAAAAACCATTCACGGGCTGGATGCCGGGACTCAGGCGGCAAAGACTTCCATGTTTGAAAATGTTCCATCCGGAATTAAAATTTTAACTGTTCAGCCAACAACCGCGCAAACCGCGGAGGAGAATAAGATATCATGAGCATATTTAGAAGAAATGGACGGACCCGCCGGAATTTTACACTCATTGAATTGCTCGTGGTGATCAGCATCATCGCAATATTGGCCGGGCTGCTGCTGCCTTCACTCAACAAGGCAAGGCAGAAAGCGAGGCGGATTACCTGTATCAACAATCTGCGCCAGATGGGCATGCTGATTCAAAATTACCGGATTGATTTCAAAGAAGCGTTTCCGCCATGGATTTCCACGCTCTATCCGACATATACCACCAGCCTGAAAATTTATCACTGCCCGGACGACAAAAACGATCCTGGAACAGTTCCGTCACAATGGTATACGCATCCGATGAAACAATATTCGAATGCCTATGACCGTCCCGGCAATGTGAGTTTTTTCGATCCGAACGGCAATAACCCGAATGCGGATGTGACCAGAATCAGCTATTTTTATGAATTTACGGAAGCGGAATGCCTGGGCTGGGGCAACAATGCTGGCAAAACCTGGAACCAGGTCAAAACCAGTTCCATCCGTTCAGATTCCAATCCGTACAGCGTCAATGTAAAATATTCAGCCATATTAAGCTTCTTCCCGGTGGTGCGCTGCTGCTGGCATGCCGATCCGGAACAGAATTACTCGCCCTATTTGAATGTCTCATATAACGGGAACTGCTTCTTCAGCGAAATGGAATGGGAACGGGCATTCTGGATGCCGTAAATCTAAGCAGTCTGAGAAAAATTATGTTGACCGGGAAGCGCAGTTTTAAACCATTATTGGATGAAATGGCAGTTACTTAATTTGCAATTCAAAAACGTCCAGGATTTTTCCATCCGAATAAAGGTAGTTTCTCTTTCCTGCATGGAAATTATCCACATCCCCGCAAAACGGAGCGGAAATCAGATTATTTCCTATGACAAACATGTGCTTGTCAATTTTCATGCCGTTAATCATCGTATTCCACTCGTAACTTGAACCAAACGCTTTATACGAACTGACATCCGCCGGGCACTCAAAGATTTTGACATTGCCGCCGGCATAGGGACGCATTACATCTTTAAGCGCCGGCATACCGTCCGCGGAGTTAAGTCTTGCGCACCGCGGAAGCGCGTCTTTATTGTCCGTGGCATACGAATTGATGCATATTCCTATTTGTTTCAGGTTGTTTAAGCAGGCGGTCATTTTTGACGAGTTCCTGATTTTATTATATACCGGAAACGACAGCGCGGCGAGCGCACATATTATTACCATGACAACCAGCAGTTCGACGAGTGTGAATTTATATGATTTCATCTTGTATTCACCTTGGTTTTGAGTTGATTTTGGAGATGAGTTTGTTAACTATCGGGGCGTACAATGCCCGTTCATCGGCTGGTACCTCTTTCACATACACCTGGATCGCCTCGTTCAAAAATTCCTTATTGAAAACCTTGTCAGTATCCTGATTGATCACATATTTCTCATCGATATATGCGATAATCGCATCAACTTTTTTCTGTTTTTCCTCTGGCGTAGTGATTCCTTTGAATTTCTTTCTTAATTCCTCAATTCCCTGCCTGGCGGCAAGCCTTATCACCGGTACTCTGACTGCATCCGGCAGATTCGCCATAGTGTTGACAACGGCCAGCTTTTCCGCAGAGTTCAATTGTCCCGGACGGATGAGGGCGTTCACATATGTATTGAATTTGTCTTTCGCGACCGGCAATCCAGGTTCTTCGCTTTTAAAAAAATGAACCTTAATTATCCAGATCATTAAAAAACATATTAACCCGGTGCCGGCCAAAGCCCAAATCCACAGTTTGCGCTTTTTACGGTCACGGTCTTTGCGGTCGCTATTTTTCATTTCCTTCCTCTTTCCATATACCGCTAATTTAATGGCAAGAGTGTATTTTAACAAAGTAAATTCTTAAAAAAATGGATTTTATCGTATCAATTAATCAAAAATCTTCACCTTAGATTAATTCCGGCAGACAATCCGAATCTCACCAGGAAATAGTCATCCGTCCACGATTCCTGTTTTATCCGGTTTTCCGGTTTTGACCATTCCAGATCCGGCAGATAAGTTCCCGGCTTGAAATCACGGCTGATAAAGGAATATGGCCCGACCGAACAAAGTTCACCCAGCGTGTGATGATGCGGTCCCAGCAGATTGCGCAGACTGTTGCGCAGTTCCACTTTAATATGGTTGGAGCCTTGACGCAGCATACCGGTGATGTCGGCGGTGAGCGGACGGCTGTTGAAAAGATGCTCAACCGGCTTGCCATTCAGCCATATTCTGGCGGTGATTGCATCCAGACACTCAAAACTTATTGCCGTAAAGCTGCCATGCGGGATTATGAATTCCGCCGACATCCTGACCGCTCCGGCGTAGAACGGCAGTCCGCTTAACGTCAATTCGCCGTCTGAGCAGTTTGTCTTTTCTCCAAGGTAAACCGGGCCGTGCAGCCGGGTAACGCGACGTTCGGGAAGTTCTGTTCTCCAGATATCGTGCGAGATCTGGATTGGCAGTTTGTCCGCGGCAACCGGGATTCCGTACACGCCGAAATCGCCGGTAAGGTATGCGCTTTCCAGTTCCGTGCCGTAACGCAATGCCGGGTTGTCGTATTTTGTCGGGTCGCCATAGACGAAATCCAGTTTGAATTCGATGGTGTTCAATTCTTGAATCAGCAAATGCGAGATGTCGGTTTTCAAAATCGATTGATCCAGATAACAGTCATGGCCCGTCACCAGATTATGATTATTCACCTTCAACGGAGTCCCCGCCGGAAGTTCGGCGGCAAAGTCGATGCTGATGTCTGAAGTTATTTTGCTGATGAACGAATGCCTTAGATAAAGCGGTCCGTTATAACGTTGTTCGTCCAGTCGCATTTTCAATCCAATGCACGGTTCGGCTGAGTTCCAGTTTTTTCCGTCAAAGCTCCATTCCGCGAAGTCCAGCGGCAGGCTGTTAGGCCCGGCGCATTCAAGCCGCCACGGACCGGTAATTGGCAGCGCCGCCTCCATCTGTATTTTGCTTTCAACAAGAACCGGCGCAGCGGGTAATTCCGTCAGCAGCAGGACTCTGGTCTGGGCAGGGGCCAGCAATACTGTATTCTCTGAAAATTGCCGGTTTTCTCCTGAATCAAGACAAAGCTCGATTCGCTGATTATGACTGTCTTTAAGCTCAATCACTGCATCTTCATGCCGGGATGAATTGAACATGACCAGCAATTCGCCGTTTTCAGTCCGGCGGCGCTGGATAAAGACATTATGATGGTTGTGTCCGGCAAGCTTATGCTGAGTCGGCAATACCTGCTCAATTGCCGTCTCCAATTCGGCGGTATTTTCAATATGACAAACGGATATCCGGCTCAGGCGATGCGCGGCGGCGCCGGCCTCGCCATCGGTCAGTTGCGGCAGCGTTCCGCAGGTGATGATCCGGCCGCCATGACGGCTGAATTCTTCCAGCAATTGCAGGGTTGACTCACGAATGGTGTGCATTGGCGGAACGATCACCGCTCGATATTGCATTTTACCGACGGTGAAGCCGCCGTTCTGGACTGTCGCGAAACGGGCCATGAAGTCCTCGTCGCCCAGTTCAAAGTCATAGTGACGGCGGAACATTTCCTGCAAGATGGAGTTCAATTCGCGGTCCAGCGATTCCAGCCGCGCGTCCGCATTATTGCCGCGTTGCAGACACCAGCCGCTTTCCGCCGGATGGATAATCAGAAAATCGGCGCTGAAATCGCCTTCCCGCAGCAGACAGGTCAACCGGGCCTGCCAGTCCTCAACCGCCGCATGTTCCTGCCAGTAAGGCGGGTGCCATGTGAAAGTCGGCGGGTAATCCCGTTTCC
>CAIJKT010001170.1 GCA_903821255.1 uncultured Lentisphaeria bacterium
ATAACACTTTGCAAGATATTTGCAAGCAAAATTGCAGCGCGAAATGTTTTTTTTTAACTTTTTTCTAATTGAGGAGAGGACAGCGCGAACTATTTTGTGATTCTTCGGTGCTGCCAAAAAAGCATCTATGGATTTCATTCTTCAATCCCGGCGGCAGTTAAGGATATGATTATGCAAATGAAGTTTTGAACAGATCGCGGGAACTGAAATGCCCCTGCCAGTGCCGGGCTTCATGAATGCGGAATGGAGAAATCACGATTTCAATCAGGTCAAAACGGTATATGACATCGGGACTTTCAATTTCTTTCAGGTATTTCATTCCCGCGCGATAGATACGCTTTTTCTGCCTTTCCGAAAGTCCTTCCGCGGGTCTGGAACGCGTGGTGTGGCGGCGGGTTTTGACTTCGACAAACACCAGAATGCCGCCATCGCGGGCAACAATGTCGATTTCACCGGATTTTACTTTGTAATTCCGGCACAGAATCTCGCAGTTTTTTGCCAGGAGTAACGAACAGGCCAGCTTTTCACCCCGCCTGCCGGTGCGCAGATGCTCTGCCCTGGCCTGATGAAAGGACAAACTCATTTCAGCTCATTTCTCGTCGGAGTCGCTGCCGAGGGTAAAATGCAGAAACAGCACCAGCAGCAGCGAAATTCCGGCAACCCACAGGCTCGCATTGGTCAGGTTGAAGAAACTGCCTACCGACGCCTCGGTTTTTATCGGTTCCGACCAGGTGTAAATGGTTTTAGACAGAAATCCCGACATGAAATTAACGCAGGGATATGCCAGCAGCATACCCATAATTACCCAGATCACATAGATGCGGCCGGCGGCAAGTGAAGCGATTGCCGTTACCGGAACGCGGCAGCACAGCGAAATACCGGTTCCGCATATGATCCCGCCAATCAGCGAAGCCCAGAAATAAGCCGGCCTGACATGCACATGAACCAGCCCGGCTTTCTCCGCAAAGAAAAACAGCGTTACACCGATGGCGATGGAGACTAGAAAGGTTTTCAATACCCGGCTGTCTTTCAGCCGGAGTGCGCTGAGACAGGTGCTGCGCCATGCCAGATCTGATTTGATCAGGAGAAAGCCGAACGCGATGCCGACGAAGATCGCCGCAACCATACGGTAATTGCCGGTAAGTGCCAGTGGCTCCATTATTTGTCCCCTCCCTCTTTTGCGCCCTCTTTGCGGCGCTCCATCAGAATGGCAACCATCGTCGCAATCCCGAAACTGCTGATCAGGAAGATCCATCCGCCGGATGACATCTGAATGGCCGCCGCCCATTGACCGAAGAAAGTATCGCCTGCCAGTTGCAGCCCCAGCATGACCAGAAAGCCGCCGCCCAGCCCGAAAACGACTGATTTGCCGATAGTGACGGCAATGCCTTCGCCTTCGGAATCCTGCATAAAACGGATTTTCCATTTGCCGCTGATGATTGAGGCGGCCAGCGCCCCGATGAAGATGCCGCAGAGGAAGCCGGTCTGCCAGTCCAAGGCCGGCGGCGGATTGATGGCTTTATCTTTTACCGCCGTGCTGCAGTACTGCGAAATTACCACCATCCCGTCACTCATGCCGAGCGAGTCGTCAAACAGATAAAGACAGAACACTATCAACAATGCAATCAGGGAG
>CAIJKT010001171.1 GCA_903821255.1 uncultured Lentisphaeria bacterium
GTTGGAGCTTCGGGTTATTCCGGAGAAGAACTGGTTCGTCTGCTGTCAAGGCATCCGCGTTGCGAACTGGCGGTGATCACTTCCAGCCAGTACGCCTGTAAACCCGTCGGCGAAATTTTCCCGCTTGATGATGAAAATAAGCTGCTGTTTACCGCGCCGGATGTCAATATGATTGCCGAACAATGCGATGTGGCTTTTCTGGCGCTGCCCCACGGGCTGGCGACGGAATTTGCCATACCGCTGCTTGACGCAGGCGTGAAAGTTATTGACATCAGCGCCGATTTCAGACTTAAAAGCACCGCCAAATACAAAGAATACTACAAAGAAGAGCATCCGTCCCCGGAACTTCTCAGGAAAGCCGTATACGGATTGCCCGAACGCTATCGTGAAAAGATCCGCCAGGCAGACCTCATCGCCTGCCCCGGATGCTATCCCACCAGTTCCATATTGCCGACAGCACCGGTGCTGGCTTCAGGCCTCGCCTCGAAAGACGGCATTGTTGTCTCCAGCATGAGCGGGGTCTCCGGCGCCGGCCGCAAAGTTGATCTGGCCTATATTTTCCCGGAATGCAACGAAAGCCTTCGCGCCTATTCGGTTGCCGGGCATCGTCATCTTCCGGAAATCGAGCAGGAGCTTGCCGCCGCCATCGGACCTCAAAGCGAAATTGCAATCAATTTCATCCCCCACCTTGTCCCGGTCAATCGCGGGATAAACTCCACCATCCTGCTGTATGCCAATCCCGGCTGCACCGTGGAGAAAGTTGAACAGGTTCTGAACGACACATACGCGAAAGAGCGTTTTGTCCGTGTGTTGCCGAAAGGCCGCCTTTCCGACACCAAATACGTTACCATGACCAAGGTTTGCGAAATCGGCTTCTGTTTTGACAATCATACCGGTAAAATTATACTGACCGGCGCAATTGACAACCTGACCAAAGGCGCATCCGGACAGGCAGTGCAGTGCATGAATATCAGATTCGGATTTGAAGAAACCGACGGGCTGCTCTGATTTTAACTGTCCAATTCAGTTTCTTACGGAACTTTGTTGTTTGAGAAGAGTCTAAATGTTAATGTTATATTAATATTGTGTATTCTGTTCAGGTTTTTTAAATAAAAAAGTTGAATTGCTACTGGAAGTGTTTTATTGTATGTGGAAACCTGATGAATACGAGAATTTTTTGAAGTAAAAATCTATTTGAGGTTCTATGGAAACAGATAAAGTCCTGAGAGAGAATATCGATAATTCCAAACTGTTAGTTAAACTTTCCATCGTCGGCGGCCTCGGCAGCGCCATCATGGCAATCCTGGTGCTAGTCCTCAGCGGCATATCCAGCTGGGCTGGCTCCGATGTATTCGCGTTGTCCGTTCTTCCTTTGACTTTAGCGGTGATTTTTGCGATCGGCTCAATGATTTACGGTATGCTGGCGGCATCCTCGGCACAGGAAGACGAAGATAAAAGACTGCTGGAAAAGCGCAAAGAGAATATTGCGGTCATCAATGTAAATGAAGATGTCCGCTTTACCGCCGGCAGGTCTTTCGATAACTATAAAAAATATACCCCTTATTTTCTGGCGGCGTTTGCCGCGGTAATCACATTTGCCCTGCTGGGCCTGTTCTGGTATTACCATAGTGTCCGCACGGTTATCCCGGTTCCGGAAAATGCCTTGAAGAGCGCATTCGTCGCGGTTATTCTAATGTGCATCTGTATTTTTTCCGGCGCTTTTTTTGTCGGGCAGTCGCGGGATAAAGATTTCCGCTGGCTGAGGCCGCTTGGCGCCTGGCTGATTCTGGCCTTTGTCGTTTCGCTGTTTGCCACTTTTTCCGCGCTTATGTTCCGGTTCGGATATCCTCAATTTGACAAATATCTCAGCCGCATAACCTTTACTCTTTATGCGTTGCTCGGGTTTGAATTTATTATCAATTTCATTACTGAATTTTACCGTCCGCGGACAATTGAAGAACCCCGCCCGGTGTTTGAGAGCCGCCTGCTGGCGCTGTTTACCGAACCGGGCGGTGTAGCCAGAAATGTGGCCGATACGCTGGACTACCAATTCGGATTTAAAGTTTCGAAAACCTGGATTTCGGAGTTCACTGAAAAGTATCTTTTCCGACTGGTGATCGTATGGCTTATCTGCCTGTGGATGTTTACCTGTATCTTCGAAGTCGGCCCGTCTCAAGTGGGAGTAAGGGAACAGTTCGGCAAAATAGTTTCCGAAGAGCTGCTTACTCCGGGCATTTATTTCACCCTGCCCTATCCGTTCGGCAGGATCGCCCGTTATTCATGCACTGAAATTCACGATGTGCTGGTCGGTCCCGGAATGATTGATGAAAACGGCAGGAAGTTAAGGCCGGAAGTTGTGACCTGGACTGAAAAACATTATGTTACTGAATCCGAATTTCTGGTCGCATCTGAAAAAGTGGATAAAACTTTAAAGCCGGCGACATCCGTCTCGTTCCTGGGCATCAGCCTGCCAATCCAGTACCGGATCAGAGAAAGCGGTCTGATCAATTTTGCCTACAAACACAAAGACGCGCCCAAAATTCTCCAGAACATCGGAGAAATGATCGCGACTAAATACTTTGCCAGTGTTTCTATCATGGAAATCATGTCCTCCGGCCGCCAGAGAGCGGCGGAAGATCTCAAAAAGCAGATCCAGCGTGCGGCCGACGACCAGAATCTCGGCGTTGATATCGTGTATGTAAATCTGCACGACGTACATCCGCCGACGGAAAAAGTTGCTCCGGCATTCGAAGCCGTAATCGGTTCAATCGAAGAAAAAGAGACCGAAATTCTGAAAGCAAAGAGCTACCGCGAAAGAATCATTCCGCAGGCGCAGGCGGATAAAATGCAAATTGAAGCACAGGCCAAATCATACCGCTATCAGATTACCACGGTTGCTCAGGCGGAAGGCGAAAGATTCAACAAGCAGCTTCAGGCCTACGAGGCGATGCCGGAAATTTTCAAGCTGAGAACCTATTTGGATATGCTTGAAAAAGATTGTGCAGACACTAGAA
>CAIJKT010001172.1 GCA_903821255.1 uncultured Lentisphaeria bacterium
AGGAAAGAATAAAAATGAAAAAGTCGATTATAACTCATATTACGGTCATGGTGATAGCTGTGGCGCTGGGCTCGATCTTGGCGTCTTATCTTAAGGTACAACAATCTGAAATCTCCATAAACCGGGATAAGATTTCAAAAGCGCCCCTCGGCGGATTCAACAAGTTCGCTTCGGATGTCCAGTGGATGCTGTTTATAAACTATTCCGGCAGAATTAATTGCGTCAAAGAAGCGGAAGCAGAGGAACTTTATAAACGCTTAAACACCATTCTGGCCAATGACCCTGACCTGGAAATCGCATACAATATGGGCGGTATGATGATCTCCAACAGCGCTCCTGTAAAATCCGCTGAAATCTTCATGCGCGGCGCAAATAATCCCAACTTGAAGAACAGTTGGCAGATTCCCTTTGCAGCAGGTTTCGTGCTTGACCGCTATGTAACAGACCAGGACGATCCGCTGCGGCTTAAAAAGGCGGAGGAAATGTTCCGTCTGGCCGCCTCCCGCGCCGGCGACAACGCTCCGTACATCACTTCAGCGCTGCTCAAAACTCGGGCGAAAAGAATTGCACAGAAAGGAAAATGGAGCAACATCCCGGTTGTCAATGACGAACATGCTCTGCTTTGTGCACTGTTTGACGAATGGCGCAAAGGCGGCAGTTCGGAAGACGGCAATCCGCAGGCTTCTGACTCGCTGAATATACTTGATATCAAAGCCAGACTGCTCAAGGCTGCACAGGATGCGAAAGCCTCCGATCCGACCAACAAAAGCATTCTTGATACAATCGCCAAAGTAATGAAAGTTGTATCTGAAGACCAGCATCTTTGCGGCAACTGCCTTACTCCTTATGCGGCAGGCGACAAGTTCTGCTCACAATGCGGAACAGTAGTTGTTGTCTATTCTGTTTGCCCCAAGTGTGCGGCGGTAATGAAAGGCAAATTCTGCGCAAGCTGCGGCAATACCGACAAGACCAAGTAATTGCCGGAGTGCGATAATTTGAATTTGCATATGCAAACCGGTCGTATAAAAGCCGCACCCTTGATTATTCTGGGTGCGGTTTTTTTAGCTTATTTTACTTCTGATGCTGTCCTGCGTCAGTTTGTGCTTTACCGTGCGGGTACGCAATCAATAAGCCTGAATGCCATCCTGGACAAGCTTCCCGCTGAAATAAGAGATGAAGTCAGGCAGCGAATATTGGTTGCGGAGCTCAAGGATAAACTACTTGCCGCAACTACCGATGGAGAAAAAATTTTGGCGTCTATCGCGCTTGCCGGAGCAATATCGGATAAGAACCTCCAGGAGAAATATGCTGAAATAATTGACCAATACCCGACCGCCCCGGAATCGGCGCCGGCATTCATCAATTATTTAATGGCGCCGAATACCGCGCTGAAGTCTGTTTCCATTCCACGGTATCATGAATATATCAAACAGCTTCATGATCCTGAGCTTTTCTATGCGATTGACGGAGGGTACAGCACATTAAAAAGCAGAAAAGCGTCACAAAAAGAATTGCTTGCCTTCCTGCTTCCGCTGCTGGAACTCAAGCCGACTTACCGCGAATACCAGCGTCTCTATGTTGAACTGGCGGAACTCGCATTCCAGGAGGAGAATCAGTATGTGGAATTAAAGGCGAGGAAGCTTGAAGAATCCTGCGGCAAGCTTTCATTCTACGATAAAACTCTCGCAGCTAAAGTAAAGAGCACGAAAAAATAATGTTAAAAATATCAGGCATATTTGAAATTACCGTAAAAAAGGTGAAAGAACCGGCGTTTGCGATACTGCTGGTTATTGCCGCCCTGATCGGAGCCTGTGTTTCAGAAATGGAAGCGCTCTCATTCAAGCAGGACAGCGGCCTGCTTTTCGGACTGATTTCCCTGGAACAGGGACCACCCCTGCTGGCGGGATTCGTCGTGATCCTTCTGATGACCATGATCGTCGCTATATTTTCGGGTGCAACTGATATCCCTAAAGATATTGAATCCAGAATTATCATGGTCGTTTTGACCAAGCCGGTAAAGAGAATCGAATACCTGATTGGAAAATACCTCGGCATAACTGCGATTTGCGTATGCTTTTTCCTGACCGCTGCAATCACCGCTTCTGTTGTGCATTGGGCGAAAACTGGAGAAGTATATGCGGTTTCGATATTACTCCGGCAGCTTTTTCTGCTGCTGGCGCTCTTCCCTCTGGTCGCGCTGACGATTATGATTTCCACTTTTCTGCCTGATATCAGCGCCATGATTGTCACCGCAACTTATGTATTTTTCTCACTGCTGATAAGTGCAATATCCGTATTTGTCGATATGCTCCCCAAAAGCCTGGAAATTGTATCCCTGATCCATGTCGTAGCTTATTTTTTCCCTAACTTTTTCTACTTTTTCAATTCCTGCAAGTTTTCCGGGATTGTTCTGATCGCATTGATTGCCTACTCTTTTTCCATGACCGCAATTTTTCTTCTGATCGCATCATTTCAAATGAACCGCAGAGATATGATTTAAAGTTTTTTTCTTGCAACCGCCCTCTCTTCGCGAAGTTAAACCGCTAATCAGCCAAACCGCCCCATATACAATATGTTGTATATGCAGCGCAATTAATGTACTGTATTTTGTTTAAAATTGATTTGCACATGAAATTTTACTGGCTATATTTTATCTTCTGTCACCGTTTCTGAACGGCGATTCACAGCAGTATATAATTTTATTCATTTTTCATTGGATTGAGTTAATCCGGATGAGATTTGCATAACCAATGAATTGAAAGAGAGATAGTAAGATGACCAAGGGCAAAACGGACAAATTGCAGAGCATGAAAAACAATAAAGACATAGGGCTGGATATTTGGAATCGCAAATACCGCTATCAAGGCGAAGGGCAGACCCCGCCTGACAACAGCTATGAGGATATGTGGCATCGCGTTGCCCGCGCCGCTGCCGCAAATGAAACAAAAAAGACGCTGTGGGAAAATAACTTTTACGCCATGCTGGAGGATTTTCGCTTTCTGCCGGGCGGACGGATTACCGCAAATGCCGGAACTGCCCGCAAGGAAGTCACGATGTTCAATTGCTATGTAATGAGCAAAATAGAGGATTCCATCGAAGGGATTTTCGATACGGTAAAAGACGCGGCGGTAACGCAGAAATACGGCGGCGGTGTAGGCTATGACTTTTCCACGCTGCGTCCGCGCGGCTCTCAAATCATGGGTTGTGACGCGGAGTCATCGGGGCCGGTCAGTTTTATGCAGGTGCTGGATTCAACCTGCCGGACAATCATGAGCGCCGGCCAGCGGCGCGGTGCCCAGATGGGGGTAATGCGCTGCGATCATCCCGATATTGAAGAATTCATTGCTGCCAAGCGCAACAACGCGGCAATGCAGATGTTCAACCTCTCGGTCGCAATCACCGACAAATTCATAAATGCAGTAAAAAACCACGAGGACTGGGAACTTGTATTCAAAGGTAAAGTGCATAAGACAGTACATGCGGTGGAACTGTGGGATAAAATCATGCATTCAACCTACGATTTCGCGGAGCCTGGTTTCATCCTTATAGATCGTATCAACGAAATGAACAATCTGTATTACTGCGAAGAGATTTGCGCCACCAACCCGTGCGGCGAACAGCCTCTGCCGCCGTATGGCGCCTGTCTGCTCGGCTCTGTTAACCTGACCCGTTTTGTGGTCAATCCGTTTACTAAGCAGGCAACCGTTGATTTTGAAGGTATCGCCGGGGTAGCGAAGACAGCGGTGCGCTTTTTGGATAATATCATTGACATCAGCAAATACCCGCTGGAACAGCAGCGCCGTGAAGCCATCTCCAAGCGGCGCATGGGCATCGGCGTCACCGGACTGGCTGACCTGCTTATTTTTATGGGAATCCGCTACGGCTCAGATGAATCAATGGCGCTGTCTGAGAAAATTATGCAGACCATCACTTGTGCCGCCTATGAATCCAGCGTCGAACTGGGACAGGAAAAAGGCGTATTCCCGTTGTTCGACGGCAGTAAATATCCGGAGAGCAAGTTCATCAAGAATCTGCCGGAGGATTTACAGCAGTCAATACGCAAGCACGGTTTACGCAACTCGCATTTGACCTCGGTTGCACCGACAGGGACAATCAGCCTGCTGGCCGGAAATGTCTCCAGCGGTCTGGAACCGGTATTTGCGTTCTGGTACACCCGCAAAATCCGCAACGGCCATGAAAGCGATGTTTCGGAAGTGGAAGTCACCGACTACGCCTATCGCATGTACCGCGAGTTCCTTGGCGTCGACAGCCTCGACGACAGTCAACTGCCGGACTATTTCGTCACTACTGACATGGTTACTCCGATTGAGCATATAAAGATTCAAAGCGCACTCCAGCGCTGGGTGGACAGCTCCATCTCCAAAACCATCAATGTGCGGGCAGACTATCCGTTTGAAGATTTCAAGAATATCTATTTGCACGCGTATGAATCCGGGCTCAAGGGCTGCACCACGTTCCGTCCGTCTGAGCACATCGCCGGAATTCTGGTCAGGAAAGAGGACAAGAAGCCTAAAGCCGAAGCGCAGATAGCGAAAAATGCGATCACCCCCCGTCCGCCGGAACTTGAGGGGACAACTTATAAAATTAAAACGCCGATGTCGCCTGACGCCATTTATGTCACGATCAATGACATTATTCAGGAAGACAAAACCAGGCGCCCATACGAGTTGTTCATCAATACCAAAAACCTTCAGCATTTCAGTTGGATTGTCGCGATGACCCGTTTGATTTCAGCGGTGCTGCGCCATGATCCCAAGCCGTGTTTCCTCGTTGACGAATTGAAGAGCGTTTATGATCCGAACGGCGGCTATTTCGCCGATGGCGGCTATGTGCCGTCCATTGCGGCGGATATCGGGCGCATTATTGAAAAGCATCTGAGCAAAATCGGCATCATGGGTGAAAAAAAGAAAATTGCGCCGGTGGAAACATACAAAGTTGACCCCAATACCGCCGCCAGCGGTATGATGATCTGCTCGCAATGCAAGGAACGCAGTATGATTTCCCAGGAGAATTGCCTGAAATGTCTGAGCTGCGGTTACAGCAAATGCAGTTAATGGAATAAATGCAGAATTTTCGCCTCCGCATATGGATGCGGCAAATTCCGCGGCGGCGCAAATTACGCTTCCTCTCTTTCATTTTTGCAGGGATGTGGCATATTAATGAAAAAGAGGAATTTAAAATTATGCATACTATAAGAATTGCACCAATGGGGCTTGGGCCGCTGGGCATCAAGATAGTCAACCTGATCAATGAACGCAAAGGCGTCAAAGTGACGCGTGCGGTTGATTGCGATCCGCGCCTGACCGGACAAGACCTCGGCGTGGTCTGCGGCGGAAAACCTAACGGCATCAAAATAGCCGCATCCATCAAGGAACTGAACCGCAAAGACTTTGACGTAGTAATACTGAGTACAGTTTCGGATATGCGCCGGATTGCGCCGCAGATTGAAGATATTGTCGCACTGGGCGTACCGGTGATTTCCACCTGCGAAGAACTGTCCTGCCCCTGGCGGATTTCTCCCAGAATCGCCGGACGCATCGACTGCGCCGCTAAAAATGCGAATGTCGCAGTGCTGGGAACCGGCGTCAATCCCGGTTTCCTGATGGATCTGCTGCCGGTGGCGCTGACCGCAGTATCACAGCGGGTGGATAGAATTAAAGTGTCCCGCATCCAGAATGCGGAATTCCGCCGCGTTCCTTTCCAGCAGAAGATCGGCGCCGGGCTGTCGCTGGAGGAATTCGAAAAGAAACGCCAGGCCGGAACGCTGCGCCATGTCGGTCTTACGGAGTCCATGTATATGGTTGCCGCCAGAATGGGCTGGAAACTCGAAAGCACCGAAGACGAACTCTCACCGATTGTCGCGGAAAAAGAGATTAAAACTGCCGATATCACCATTAAACCGGGTTTTGCCGCCGGGGTTCAGCAGATCGGCCGCGGCATGGTGGGCGGCGAGGAAAAAATCACCATGCTCTTCCGGGCCGCGATCGGCGAACCCGATCCCTGCGACCGTGTGGAAATTTCCGGCATTCCCAACATTGATTCAAAGATCGAGGGCGGGGTCAACGGCGATATCGCCACCTGCGCCATCGTCATCAACGCGGTGCGCCAGATACTGAATTGTCCGCCGGGCCTGCAAACCATGACCGACATCCCGCCAGTCTCGTATTTCAGCGAATGAACAGACGTGAAGTTGCCGTTTAGCTGACTATTAACAGGGATTTTTCGTTTCAGACCTTTAAATTCAAGCACTTCTGATGTATTTTTGTATCCCGCCAAAGTGGATAATCATTTGCTGCAACATGGCGGGACATAACATTATAGACAGAAACATCCTTCAGGAGATACGATAATGACTGAAAATGAAACAACTGAAAAGCAGGAAAAACGGATACCGGTCGTGGCCATCGTCGGACGCCCCAACGTCGGCAAATCATCGCTGTTCAACGCGATTGTCGGACGCCGGGTGTCCATTGTTCACGAACAGCCCGGAGTAACCCGTGACCGCGTCGTGGCCCCCGCATCATGGCACGGCAAGCATTTTCAGTTGATTGATACCGGCGGCCTGGGCAATATCACCGGGGCCAAGAAGATGGCCGATATCTGGGATGCCGGAATCCGGGAACAGGTCGAAGCCGCGATTGAAGGCGCCGATGTACTGATTTTCGTATGTAACGTACAGGACGGGATCGTGCCGCTGGACCGCGAAGTCACCGACCGCTTGCGCGGTATCGGCAAAAAAGTGCTGCTGGCGGCCAATAAATGTGACAATCCGACACTTGACGCTGAATCAATGCTTTTCTCGGAACTGGGCTTTGACAAAATTTATCCGGTCTCCTGCCTGCATCGCAAAGGCGTTGCCAGGCTGCTGGACACCGCGCTGGAAGATTTTGAAGACGTGGAGGAAGACGTTACCACCAAAGCCGAACCGTTCCGCATAGCGGTTGTCGGGCGTCCGAATGTCGGTAAATCCTCAATGGTCAACTGGATGCTGGGCGAAGAGCGCGTCATGGTCAGCGATATCGCCGGCACGACCCGCGATTCAATCGATATTGATTTCGAGATCAAATACAAAGGCGAGATGCTGCCCGCCGCCCTGATTGATACCGCAGGCCTGCGCAAAAGGTCCAAGATTGACAATGTAGTCGAACTGTTCAGCATGATGCGCACGGAGGAGGCGCTCAAACGCGCGCAACTGGTGTTGTTTCTGGTGGAAACCAGCAAAGACGGCGTCACTTCACAAGACCGGAAAATCGCAGCATCTATCGTTGAATCCGGCAAAGGCTGCATCATCGTTGCCAACAAATTCGACCTGTGCAAGGATGAGGATGAAGATGTCAAGCAGAAACAGTTGATCGAGGAGATCCGCTATACGCTGCCGCACCTGAATTATGCGCCGGTGGTATTCACCAGCGTGCTGCGCAAATATAATATGAATGCGCTGCTGGACCAGATCGCCGAAGTCATGGCTCAGATGGAAGTAAAAATCCCGACCTCGCTGGTCAATAAAGTGCTGCTGGATGCATTTGCCCGTAATTCGCCGCCCGTAGTTGGAGTGGCGCCGCTTAAACTTTATTACTGTTCAATGATCGGCAGCGAGCCGCCGAAGTTTCTGCTGTTTGTCAATCAGCCGGTCTATTGTGCCGACAATTATCTGATATTCCTGAATAACTGCCTGCGCCAGGCATTCGACTTTACCGGCCTGCCGATTGTGGTGGAACTGCGCGCCAGGCCCAAAAAAGTCGAAAGCATCCGCACAGAGCGGACAACCGACAAATTCCGGAAACCCGTCGGCAAAATCGACAAAAGAAATGAAAAGAAAACTCTCGGGAAGCCGGAGAAGAAAACTGACAAAAAACCGGGTAAGAAACCCGGCAAACAACCAGGCAGAGCTCCACGTTCGACTGACAAACTCCGGAAGTCGGCAGCAAAACCCGGGAAAAAAGCCGGAAGCAAATCAGGCGGCGGCCCGGGAAAAAAACGAAAAAAAACCTAAAAGCATTGAACCATAACGGTATTCCGCTTGTCTTTTCCTGATGAAATCACATCGATTGCCGGCAGCCTGAAACTGCCGGCGGCAAATTGAGAATTGCAGATTCAACTCAGGAACAGCCTGATTATAGCGGGCATGGAAGGTGGTTATGAACTTTTTGAATAGTCTGATATTATGGTTCATCCCGGCAGTTGTGCTGGCCGTTTTACTTTTAATCTGGCGCGCCCGGGTAAGACGTTCGCAAATCCTCAAATCATTGCTCGGCATCAGATGGAATGACCCGGAGCATGTTTTAATCTCCCCTGCCCGCAGA
>CAIJKT010001173.1 GCA_903821255.1 uncultured Lentisphaeria bacterium
CTGCATAAACTCTGCGGTGGATGCCTTGTGCCCGCATCGCAGGAACTGCAGGCGCAAAACGGCTAAAAAGCCGTTTGGGGAGCATTCTGCCATCAAAAAAGCATGAATGAATGACCGATTGGCGGAAAAATACCGTTATGGCACGATAGAAAGTAAGAAAAAGAAGTTAAACAGCCGTCGGAATGCCGATAGGTCTTTCAAAATGGAAAATCTCAGGCCGACAGGCTGCTAGAGTATACTGGCTGACATTCCTGCTGGCCGGTGTTCAGGCGGCAGCAGGAAGCATCGGAACTTTCAACATCTTTTTTAACAGGGAAATGGGACTTTCGCTGAAACAGTTTGGACAGCTTGGCGCAATAAGTTCGGTGGCGGCGCTGGTCACTATGTATTTCACCGCGATCTTTGTGGACCGCTGGCAGCCAATGCGGGTGAACACCTACATTACTGTCTTTGCGCTGGTCTCCTGTTCCATGGGCTGGGTTTGGCCGTTTATCAACATTCCCGCCGACTGCTATTTCTGGTTATGTCTGTCAACCATCATAATCACCTCATTTCAAGGCGCGTTGGCCGGAGCCTGCGGATTTCCGATGCTGATGCGACTTTTTCCGCAGTCCAGGTTCGGGCAGTTCTGCTCGGCCTATGCACTGGTTGGCGCACTGTTCAGGCTGCCGGCCGGGATGGCCGCAGGTTTTTTCATAGATATTGTCAGATATTATTGCAATGGGACTGACTACGCTTACCGGTTCCTGTTTGCCTGGACATTGCCATTCAACGCAATAGCTGCCGGAATTGCGGTTTATATCTATATATGCTGGTATCGTCTGGGCGGCGACGCAAATTACCATCCGCCTACTCCCTGGAGTAAAAAGAAAACCGAAGAGATGCCGATCATACCCACAGTCGGTCCGCAATCGCGGTGGCTTGATATCGCGCTAAGGACGTTCAACGCATTGATGTTGTCGTCAATTGCCATCGTGCCGTTCATGATGTGGTGGATGTATCACAAGCATGCCATAAAGGCTTTCTTCTGGCATGGATGTTTAATCCTGCCGGCTTCTATTGCTGTATGGCTGCTCTGGAAATGGCTGGAGAACAAAATACGGCTGGATATGAAGCGGTCTCGGGAGAGTCTTCCTCCGTTGCATGGGATACCGCATCATGGCGTGCTGATGGTGGTGGCGGTAACCTATCTGTCTGAACTTGTAATCTGGGTTATGCAAATATTCATGACTGTCAACCTGAACCGGGATACCAGTGCGATAGTCTTCGGCATCGCCCATGTCGTGGTGAATTTGATGCTGACAGTTTGTGTTTTTGTGCTGTCAAAAGCCGAACGCAGCTACCCTATGGTCATGGATGCGACCACGCTAGAAAATACATAGATTTGCATATGTATCAGAGAATATCATGATTAGGGAATTTCACCACATCACCGCAGATGCAGTAGGGCCCTCTTATCATCCAGCCTAAAAAGCTTTGTGACTGGAACGGTTCTGGTGGGCACTGAAATACGAAGACATCAAAATCAAGGAGTATGTGAGTCTTACGCAACTGCGGATGGGAGTACAGTCATACGTCAATTTTTACAACAGCCGCAGAATTCACTCTGCGCTGGAATACAAAACCCCGGATGAAGTCTACGGGAAGGGTTGCATTAAGCAATCAAGAGTCTACATTGATACAGGGTCTTTACACCGATCTTTTTAGAAAAGTGGTCCAAGCTAGGGGCTAAGCTCATAGATAAGTTTTTAAACCTGCCGGAGAACATGAAATGCAGGAACTGATTGAAAATTTTCGTCTGAAAATACAAGTTGCCAGATTTCAGGAGCTTGGCCCGGAATGGCGGACAGATAGATTTATCTCTGACCGGATAATTCCATATTCCCGACTGTATTATCCGATGGACGGAGAGGGCGAGGTGAGCCATCACGGCCGGCAATACCATTTGCGCCCGGGCTGGATTTGCCTGGTTCCACCGTATGCTCAGGCGGAAGTAAGTTGCCCGAAACATCTGGTTAAATACTGGTGCCACTTCAATGCCTATATTCTTGATTCCGATCTGGACATATTTTCACTGTATCACCCGGCCTACGAACTGGAGATAAAAAACCGTGAGTTTGTTAAAAATCTATTTATCCGGATGGTCGAACTGCATAGCGCGCCGGGAACCGTTCTTCAACCGATAGACGCTTTGGAGGCAAGAAGTGCGCTGGGATTATTGATCGCGCCGTTTTTAAAAACGATCAAAAGCGAATTTTCCGGCAAATCTGTTGATTCCATGTCTAAATTCACCAGACTGCTGGCATATATTGAAAAAAATCTCTCCCGGAAATTAACTTTAACCGAACTGGCTGAAGAATTCCATCTGAACTCCACCTACCTGTCCAATCTGTTTGCTAAGAAGATGGGGTTGCCGCTGATTGCCTATTGTAACCGGCGGCGCATCCGGCAGGCCATTGACCTTATCTGGAGCACTAATTATTCAGTCTCCGAAATCGCGGATAAGACAGGGATCGGCGATGTGGCCAACTTCTCAAAAATGTTTAAACGTACAACCGGCCTTTCCCCATCCGAATACCGGAAGAATTTGAGAAAATCACAAGAGAACTGCGATTCGGAAGATACTGCTGACACCAGAATTTAATTGCTCCTGAGACTTTATCCGCTTCGTCAGTTAAGAAATCCAGTCTGTATATAGCCGCAAAACCAG
Organism: uncultured Lentisphaeria bacterium; assembly: GCA_903821255.1. The sequence goes on from CAIJKT010001173.1 coordinate 2,711, forward strand.
ATGCTGCAGTAATAATGTTATATTGTGCCTTTCATATATATGTCCGTCCATACCATGATTCAAAGCCGACCTATGGTAATTTATCAAATGACGATTAAGAACAATAATAGCGAGTCTTTCAGATATACGCATAAATATCTAAATATTAAAGATTTAACCATTTATTTACGCTTTGGACTGGTCAGTCTATAAACCGTAAAATCTAATAAAAGTATTAAAATGAACCGGTTTTTATTTGACCTTTGCGAAATTTTGTGTAATGGTATATAGAATGTCATCCGGAATGTTGCCGGGGATATGCTCCGGCAGTCGCGGGAGCAAACAAATGTTATTCGCTTTAATGAAAGAAGTATTATGGCGCATGTACCGAAATACAGCAAGGTAAAAAATGATATTCTGGCGAACATCCGCTCCGGAATGTACCATCCCGGCGACCGGATACCAACCCGTGAGGAACTGATCAAGCAGTATTCGGTCACCCGCACGACCATCAATCAGGCGCTCAAAGAACTGGTCAGCACGGGGATACTGGCGACCTCCAAACGCGGGGGAACTGTTGTCACCGGCAAGAAAATACGGCTGAAGACCGCAATCGTATCCAGCGGATCAGTTCCAACAGTGAATTACAGTCCGCTGGACGATGAAGGCAACGCCATGTGGAGCATTTTACTGGCGCAGGATCATGACTATAATTAGA
>CAIJKT010001174.1 GCA_903821255.1 uncultured Lentisphaeria bacterium
CAGAGGAAAGTTGTTTTATCGATTATCGCAGTACGCCGTGGTTACGGAAGCGGTACCCTATTCGAAAATAGTCAAACACAACAGGCAGGGGGTGCTTCAGTGAAGTGCATACCCCATTTAAAATATTATAGAATCATTCAAAACCATGGTAAAAAGAGCGATCATATCAACCGGAGAACTTTTTCTGGAATCTGTCAAAGTCAGCGCCATACTGTTTAAAGTAATGATTCCGGTAATTATAATTGTAAAGATACTTGAGGAGCTTGGCTTAATCAGGTATCTTGCCGTTTGCGTTTCCCCGTTAATGAAGATAGCGGGGGGGCTGCCGGGGGATTTAGGCATAGTATGGGGTACAGCTCTTGTCACAAGCCTGTACGGCGGAATAGCGGTATTTCTCTCGCTGCCGACGGAATCACCTCTGACAGTCGCCCAAGTAACGATTTTATCCTCAATGATGCTGATCGCGCACGGCATCCCGATGGAATTGGGCATCGCCAGAAAAGCGGGAGCCCGTTATTCAGTGATGTTTCTGATACGCTTCGGCGGGGCCCTGGTCTACGGGGCGATATTGAATCTTATTTGCAGTCATTTCAACCTTCTGCAATCCACAAATAATTTAATGTGGAAGCCGGCAGCGGTTAATAATTCTGCCGGCGGGTGGATTTATGCGCAAATCCTCAATCTCATCATGGTTTTCGTCATCATCTTCGCTCTTATGATAATGATGAAAATTCTGAAGAAATTGAAGATTACAGAACTGTTTTCAAAAATTCTCACCCCGGTACTTGCGCCGGTCGGCATAGGAAGCAACGCAATAAATATTACTATAGTTGGAATGATACTTGGAATTATGTATGGCGCCGGACTAATTCTAAGCGAGGCAAAGCGAGGACATATTCACAAGAAAGATTTATTTTTTTCATTGTCCCTGATGGGACTTTGCCACAGCATTATTGAAGATACGCTGCTTATGATGCTGATCGGAGCCAATTTTACGGCCATTTTTGTCGGCAGATTTTTGTTTTCTTTGATTTTTGTCTTTCTGCTTGTTAAGCTGGTTTCACTTATTTCAGAGAAACAGTTCGATAAATTTTTCTTCAAACATGCCAGCCTGCCTTAATATTATCTATTGAAATTCCGGAAGATTGTGTCTGCCGCTTGACTCGGGTATTGTAGACGCATTATATTATCCGGATATAAAATTATTAAAACCTGTGCGCGACTGTTAATTGGCTTTACTGCCGATAGGAACATTGATATGAGTTATTTGATTCTGCTGCTGAGCGGTTTCAGTTCATTGTACTATGAATTTTTGACCTTGAAATATACGGAGATCCATCTGGGGGTGTCCATTTTTGCGGTAAGCATCGTGCTGCTTACTTTCCTGACCGGCATCCTGTGCGGCAACATGCTGTCCAGATATTTCTTAAACAAAAGTTCCAATAAACGGCTGATCGCTGTTTTAATCATCACGGAAATATTAATTATTCCGGCGGCGCTGCTGACGCCGTGGCTGATTGAACTTACCAGCATAATCTATGCGGCAAATGTTCCGGTGGAATGGCCGCTCGGCTGGCGGCAGCTTATCAAATATCTGCTTTTTCTTCCGGCGTTCCTGCCGCTGAGCACTTTGCTGGGGCTGCGTTTCCCGCTGTATTTAAAGGTGTTCAACACCGGCGGCAAAATCGGCCTGCTGTACGGGATATCCTGCCTGGGCTCGGCGGCCGGGGCGTTTGCCGGCGGGTTCTTCATGTTTGAATTTCTCAATCTTTACACCTCGCTGATTGCCTGTGTCGGCATCGCGGCGACGCTCAACATAATCTGTCTGGCAGTATATTACAAAACCCGTCTCCGCGGCAATGATGTCAAAGCGGTCGAACCCGATGCAGGCCGGATGCTTCCGCTACTGCAAAATAACCGCATGGCAAGCCTGCTGTTCTTTCTGCTGGGGCTGATCACCATCGGCATGGAAGTATTATGGGTCAGAAGCCTGATGAGATATTTCCCCAACAACCGTTATGTTTTTTCAACCATCACCGTCGCGCTGCTGGCTGCCCTGTTTCTGGGATCGGTCTCCAGCCGTTTTTTTAAATCAAATAAAAAGAACATCCTGAATGCCTGCCTGCTGCTGGCGCTTAGTTCGCAACTCTGTCTCGGCCTGCAGGAGTACTTTAACTTTTTCCAATATTTCGTCACCTCCGGGTCGCTGCTGCTGTTCAGCCTGAAAGCGGCGCTGATTACTATGCTTATCGCCGGAATTCCCGGTTTTATCATGGGCCTGCTGTTCCCGATGCTGTTCAATTATTCGCTGAACAACAGGTCTGCCGACAATGCTCAACTGGCATTTCTGAGCGTCACCACTAACAGCGCAGGCGCGATCTGCGGCGCGCTGCTGTTCGGCCTGATCCTGCTGAACATGGCCGGCTGCAACCTGCTGATCACCGGGGTAAATCTGCTTATTTTCGCGATTCCGCTCGCACTGCTGTTGAAAAACAAGCCGGGGAAAAGGATCATTCTCTACAGCTTCGCCATCATGCTGTTTGCCGCGGCGTCTTACCAGCTTTTTAAAACAGCGCCGTTTAAAAACTATTATTTGATCTCCCATATAACCGGCGCAGACGCCGATGTGGAAATATTTGAAGAAAGAGATTTTGACAACCCGAACCGGATTCTATGCCTCAACCGGACTTATATCTCCGGCGGCACCGGCTACATCGCGGAACGCAAACAGAAGAAACAGGGGCTGATTCCGGTTCTGCTGGCGCCGCGCAAGGAAAGCGCGCTGGTCATTTCGCTCGCCACCGGGATTACCGCGTCCGCGTTCGCGGATGCCGAAGTCAGGTCCGTCGACTGCATTGAGCTGCTGCCGACCTCGGTAAAATTATCATCCTATTTCCAGAAGGAAAACAATAACATTCTCGGGGACAGAAACTTTAAGCTGTCCATTGACGACGCGCGGATGTTTATCAAAAGAGCCCCCCGCAAATACGACATCATTCTCTCTGATAATTACCAGTACAACTGCGCCGCCACGCCGATCATGTACAGCCTGGAGACTTTTTCCGATATCCGGAAGATCATGAGCGATAACGGAATATTTATTCAATGGCTGCCGGTCAGGCAGATTCCGCCTGAACATCTGGCTGTCATCATCAACACTTTCCGCCAGGTCTTCCCCGACGGCAGACTGTTTTTCAACGACCTCACCCGCGACTCCGCCTTTCTCGGATTAGTCGCCTATAAAAATGGCGGCGTCACTTATCAGCAGATCGCGCAAAACTATCAGGAAATTAAAAACGCCGCATCAAAAAATCTGCTGGACAATAATATTGTCTGCTCTTATTATATCTGCACGGTTGCGGAATATTGCCGGATGTTCCCGGCGAATGAAATCAATACCTACGAGCACCCGGTGCTGGAAAGATATTTCACGCATAATGATTTCAACAAACAAAACATGGATGCCCTCACCGCCCTGTACAAACATAGCAAACTCAACGAACTGATCCCGTTTAACCAGGCGCTGGCCGACTCCGTCCGCCGGAAATTGTTCATAGGAACTGAACCGGTACTGTACTGCCAGGGCGGCAAGCAGTTGGCGCAGGCGCTGCAGGAACTGGACAATCTGCTGCAAAACGTTGAACTGTCCGGCGATATCAATACTTTTTATCCGGAAGTCAGTTTCCTGAAGGGGGAACTGTGCACCGCACTGTCCGTGCAGTCGCTCACCCAGGGTAATTTAAACTACGCCGATCTTTATTTGAACATGGCTGAAGCGACCATCTTCCGCAACTCGCTGTTCTACCGGATGAAAGGCATTCTGTCCGGCATCAAGGGAGACCTGATCGGCGCGGAAGTGGCATTCAACCGGGCGCTGCTGCTGGAGCCCAAAAACTGCTGGGTTTACGAAAGCATGGCGCTGACGTATCTGCATTACGGCAATAAAGAAAAAGCGCTGGACGCGCTGCACCGGGCGTTGATGATGCCGTATCAGGACCAGGCCATCCTGCGCACCGCCATGAATATTTATATGCGGCTCGACTGCC
>CAIJKT010001175.1 GCA_903821255.1 uncultured Lentisphaeria bacterium
AACTCAGCCGTTTTGCATTTACAGCCAATCCAATCTGGCTTCAGGATGCCGGTTAAAGCACGGATTTTATTTCGTGTTCCAGGCTGTCCGACTGCCGGTAAACAATCCTGGTGGCCAGTTCCACCGCGACGATCGCCTTTTTATATTCCGCAGGAATGCGGTCAAGCCGGTCGCTGAACTTCTTCCGGAAAATCTCCGGCAGATGATCCAGAATTATCTCGTCCTGAATAAGTTGCGGATGGGTGGTCAGGTAGTTCGAAATGGCGACATTTTTGGCATTGATCTGGCGGCTGAGCTGCTCGGTCAGTTCAGTAAGCTTGCTGCCGGAAACTTTGAACTGCGAAAACAGCCAGTCGGCCTCGCGGCAGGCGCTGTTTTTCAGACTGTTCATGATTTCCGCAACCAGTTCTTTTTTGACGCTTTTGAACTCTTCAGGATCAAGCATCAAGCCGCTGAGAATTTCGTAGGAGGAGGTGATTACGCCGCATTTATTGGCCGAGGCGTCTTTTACAATCCAGATACCGACGTCCTGGAGCTTATTCCTGGCTGCCGGCGTGATGAATGAATTAGCCCCTTCAACAATCGCCAGCGAACTGTTTTTGCCGCCCGGGCAGTAATCCTGCCAGTTGGATATCTCAATGGTTGACGGCCTGCCGCCGCACGGGATGAAGATATCGGCATAATTGTAAAGGTTATTCTGGAACAGCTTCATGAACTCATCGCGGCTCAGCATTTTTTCAACCAGTTTGCCGCCGCGGCAGGAAATCATGCGGTGTCTTTCTATCCCTTCCACCTGTTGCGGTTTGGAATAGACAATATACGCCCCGTCTCCTTTGAGCTTTTCCGGCTTGAATGCGTCCAGATTGGATTTCAGCACCAGCAGCGAAAGTTCATCCCGGTCGATTCCCTCGGGATCGAATAAAGCGGCAGGCCCGTCAGTAATTGCCACGATTTTCAGTTTCGGATAGACGTACTCGCCGTCTTTTTTATGCAGCAGCAGGTGCAGCTCATTACCGGCTACGTCGCCGTACGGTCCGCCGGAAATCTTGATGGAGAAAGCGTCCTTTGCCGGATTGATGTTCAGTTCGCTCAATGTCTTCAGCAGATACTGATGTACGCCGAATGAGGTTACACCATATTCCTTGTGATTGATGCCGCGGTTCGGCTTGCCGGAGATCAGTCCGGATCTGAGCGTATAGCCGTTCTTGTCGGCGTAATTGCCCATCCACTCGATCATGACGTCGAACATGTTTTCGTCCGGGCCGATTTCGATGATTTCCTTGTTGCCGAGGTAATCAATAATTCTCGGATTCTTCAGTTTGCCGTGCTTGTCGTAATTGATCAGCGACAGGAACGCGTCGCAAATGGCGCGCTGCGCTTCGAACAGGGTGGGTTCAAACTGCCGGTTTTCGGCCAGATTGAGCAGCGTGATCATTTTCGATCCGCCCTCATAAATGTCTTTATTCTTCATGTGCTGGGTGTGGGCCAGCACAAATCCTTCACGGAAGATCTCATCTTTGGCGAATTCGTAATTATCCCGCTGTTCCAGTTCGTTGGCGCTGCTTTTGGGCACGACTGTGCGCCAGCCGCCGCGGGCAATTTCGGAAAAACGCACCTGGAAGCCAATCGCGTTTTCGCGATAGAAATAGAAAACACCAAACGGACTGTCCGGCGGGAACGAGCTGCGGTATTTTTCTGAAATGCCTTCATAAAATGCCATAAATGCGGGATCGAGGCGGAACGCGAGGGCGGCTTTGTCCTCGACGAAGAAGTTTGTCTTTCTAATGTTCTGCAGAAAGTTCAGGGCGCTGCGGAAGACCGTCTTGACGCTGGTGTCTTTCTCGTACATGCCGGTATTGATGTCGCTTATTTCCTTTTCGATTTTCCGGGCCTGGCTGGCGGCCTTTTTATCGCTGATTTCGCCGTCCGGGTCAAACTTCGCATAGAAGTAGGCGACCATGTCGGACATGATGGACGGATACAGCGCCATGAAACGGTAGATATCGCTGCTGTTATAAGCGTTGCGGTCAATAAAAGCGAGCTGAGTATGCACAAATTCAGCAACAGACCGCATCAGGTTTGTGTCCGCCAGCGAAAAGGATAACTTGGTGACCAGTTCGCGATGAAACAGATCGAGCATGTCAACCCAGTTGACAAGCTTCAGCTCGCGCAGCAACTGCGTCACTTTCCTGGAATTCGGGGAAATGTCTTTATCCGAGGTAAGATAAAGCGTATTCACAACCACCGGCATCCGGGTGAATTCATGAACATCGTCCTGCCGGGTCAGATCGCGGAAATAGGCCCGCTCAATGTTGAAGCCGCTGAGGCTTACCGCTTCAATCAGCTTGTAGAGGAAGCCGCCGCGCTGTGCCGCGCAGGTCCGGGCCAGCGTCAGGCGCAATTCGCGCCCGCTGGCTTTTTCAATGCCGACATTGATAAAATCCTTGTCCTGGGCGTCGAGCGCCCATTTCAGGCGTTCAACCAGTTTCTCCGCGTTAAGGTCTGAAACTCCGCGCCAGTTGATGCGTTCGTAGATTTCCTTGAACTCCGGATCTATTTTTTTGAACTTTTTCTTGTAGGCTTCCGACAGCTCCTTGAAGGAAATCGTCGGCTCGCCGCCCAGCGGAATCTTATCGGCCAGGGAATAGTATTCGATCACCAGGGTGCGGGGGGCGTTGTTGATGACGATTTTCTGCTTTGACTCATGAACCACAGCGCCGGCGATATTGTGGACGCGCATCATCCGGCTGGTGACCAGCAGATTATTCTCGGCGCTCTTGAGGTAGATCAGAATGATATTGCCTTCACATTCAATCCGCTGAATCCCGGTTTGGCTGTCAATATTGAATAAATGCGGCAG
>CAIJKT010001176.1 GCA_903821255.1 uncultured Lentisphaeria bacterium
AAAGCGCTGGAACCGATGCTGAATAAGAAGTCAATCGAAGCAGCGCGTATGGCCGGACAGGAAAGCATCCGCACCAGATTCGGGCTGCTTTGCGATGCCGTTACCATGCGCCAGGACAAAAACAGATGTGCTGAAACCATCGCCGCTGAATTGGAACTTGAAAACAATCTGCCGGAGAACAAAAATTCGCGCATCTCTGCAGCCATTCTTCCTTCCGAGCAATAACGGAGCCCTGTCATGCCTGAACGCCGGAGAAACTTCTGTATTGTTGCCGCAGTTGCAGCGGTACTGCTGAGCATTCAGACTCTGCCGTCCCAGGACTACCGGGTTGATTCCGCCGATACCCGCCAGTTCATGTTCCTGCCCGCGGTGGTGGCCGAAATAAACGGCCGTAAAATCACCAGTGAAGAGGCGATTCAAACGCTCAAACAGAAGCTGCCGCCTGACAAGCTGACGGAACTGCCTGCCTCCAGGATCAAGACTTTAATCAGAGAAAACATCAATGATTCAATCGACCGTTCGATTGTTGAACAGAAACTCAAAGCGGGCAATATCCGGCCCTCGCCGGAAATGGTGCTGGCCGAGTTCAACCGCCTTTTCAATATGCTGACGCCGGATAAAAAGGCATTTCTGATCAGTGAACTTGCCGGAAAAAATCTTACGCTGGAACAGTATCAGGCCAAGGCTTCGCTTGACCCCCGTGAGCAGTTCCGGATTGCGTTCAACAAGTGGATCGAAATTAATTTCGCCGATAAATTGAATGTCCGGGACGAGGAGATTGAGAATTTCTACCGCAAGAACCAGGGACTGTTTGCATTTCCGGTCACGGTCACTATTTCGCAGATACTGATTAAGAAGAGCGACCCGAAGGAAGCGGCAAAAGCCATGGATAAAGCGGAAACCGTCCTGTCCAGACTGCGGCAGGGCGAGGATTTCGGCAAACTCGCGGCGCAGTTCAGCGATTGCTCCGTGAGCAAAAACAGAAAAGGGCTGCTCGGTACATTCCGGGCGAACGGCGAACTGCCGCCGGGGGTTGAGAGCGCCGCGTTTGCCCTGAGCGCCGGGGAATTCAGCGAAATCATTGATGACCGGATCGGCCTTTTTATCATCAGGGTAAATGCCCGGACGGAGCCGGGGTATCTGCCCTATGAAGACATGAAGGAGGCGCTCAAAATACGGCTGCGCGACGACAAAATCAGAGCGCTGGTTCAGGAAGTCCTGCAGAAAGAACGCTCCAAAATGGAAATCAGCATCAATCTCTGAGGTTATGAACATGGATGTACTGGAGACAATCAAACGCCGCACTAGCTGCCGCGGCTATCAGGAAAAGGCGGTTCCCGATGACGCGCTGGAACGCTGCCTGGAAGCCGCCCGCTGGGCTCCTTCGGCCTGCAATCAGCAGCCGTGGCGGTTTATCGTCGTTAAAGACCGTGAACTCCGGGAACGCATCTGTGCTGAATGTTTTCTCCCCGGCCTGCCCATGCCGTGGGCGAAGCAGGCCCCGGTAATCATCGTACTCTGCTCGAAAAAGTCATTAGTGACCCACTTCCTTGCGCCGCTGCTTTCCGGCATCAATTATCATCTGCTTGACCTGGGCATTGCCGGGGAGCATCTGGTGCTGGAAGCTCATGAACAAGGTCTTGGCTCCTGCTGGATCGGCTGGATACAGCCTAAAAAGATCAGGAAACTGCTCAAACTGCCTTTTGACACCACCCCGGTTTCGCTAATTACCCTGGGCTATCCGCGGGAAACCGGTCAGCCCGGCAAACGTCTGGATTTGAATGAAATCGCCAAGTTTTTATAGTCTTCAGGATACCTCCATTGGCTGTTTTTGACAGTTCACTCCGACACTTTGGAGTGTCGTTGGGCATAGACTGTTTCGCCCATGCGGCCAGCATAACCAGACGGACAACCGTCCGACTCCGACACTT
>CAIJKT010001177.1 GCA_903821255.1 uncultured Lentisphaeria bacterium
GAACAGACAACACACTAAGCATATCGCCATAAAGACTGTCAGCAGATATTGAGATAGAGTTTTCATTTTTTTCTGTATTAAAGGTTGCTGTTACGCGTTTCGTGGTTAACAAGACGATTTGTTGGACGTTTTACTTCCTGTTCAAAGTCAAGTCCCAGCCCGTGATAGATGTTTTCATAATAATCGACAGCGTCTGCTAGTTCAAGATATGCTTCTTTTAGAAAGAGCACTTTTGTCATCAGTATTTGGCCTCTATCCTGGAAAATGCCTCTACGGCTGGTATTCCGACTGCTTTTCCGGACTTGATTTTTTTGACTCTTCTCTGGATATCTTTCTCAAAATCATCGTTATATTCAGTTTCTCCATTCATTGTTACAATCAAGTCATGAATCAACTGGCCTCTTTCCGGATTTTTTTTGATTTTCATTTTAGCGTCTTCCCGGTCCATGAATGAATCAGCCCCGGATTTCAGGTTCTTTGCTCTTTCCTTATTAAATATTTTTGTGCCATTCCGGCGACGTAATATCCCCGACGTTTTGTTCTTTACGCCCATCTTTTTCAAAGGCAAAGCTGCTATAATACCCTCGGGTTTTTATTTGAATACTGCGTTTTATTCCGACTTCTGAACTCTGACTGAATTCTGGCTGTTCGATATAACAATCCGGTCATCTTTGACGGTGACAGCGGCAATGCCGCCGTTTTTAAGTTCGCCGAAAAGAATGGAGTCGGCCAGCTTTTCCTGAATACGGCTTTTGAGCAGTCTTTCCAGCGGACGGGCGCCCATTTTGGAGTCATAGCCATTGATCGCAAACCATTCCACCGCCTGCGGCGAGAGCTTCAGCTTGACATTTCTGGCGGCGAGTTCGACGGCAAGCTGCTGAATGAATTTGTCCACAATCCGCTTCATCAGATCCAGCGACAGCCGGTTGAAGTAAATGGTGCCGTCAAGCCGGTTGCGGAATTCCGGAGTAAAGTATTTTTCCACCTCTTTCTGCGTGGAAAGCTCCGGCTGCGAATCGTTGGCAAAGCCGATAAGCCCGGTGTCGAGCTTTTTCGCGCCGACATTGCTGGTCATGATGATGACGGCGTGGCGGAAATCGGCCTTGCGTCCGTTATTGTCGGTCAAGGTGCCGTAGTCCATGATCTGAAGCAGGATATTGTAGATATCGGGATGCGCTTTTTCAATTTCATCCAGCAGCAGGACACAATGCGGAGTCCGCAGCAGGGCTTCGGTCAGCAGTCCCGACTGTTCAAACCCGACATAGCCCGGCGGGCTGCCGATGAGTTTGGACACGGTATGCTTTTCAGAGTATTCGCTCATGTCAAAGCGGATGAAGCTGATGCCCAGTTTTTCCGCGAGCTGGCGCGCCAGTTCGGTTTTGCCGCAGCCGGTCGGGCCGCAAAACATGAAAGAGCCGACCGGTTTGTGCTTATTGCCAATACCGGCGCGGGCTATTTTTACCGCGGTAGTCACTTTGTTCACCGCTTCGTCCTGGCCGAAAATCACGGATTTTAGTTCGTTTTCCAGCTTAAAAAGCGCACTGTTGTCAGAGGTGGTGAGTTTGGCCGCCGGAATATGCGCGATCTGGGCAATCACTGCCTCGATATCCCTGACGGTTATCTGTTTCCGGCGGCAGACGGCGTCGCGCAGAGAGTTTCCGGCTCCGGCTTCATCGATGACGTCAATGGCTTTGTCCGGCAGGAAACGGTCGTTGATATGCAGTGCGGAGAGTTTCACCGCCGCCTCCAGCGCCTTGATGGAATACGTTATCCCGTAGTGTTTTTCGTAATACGGGCGCAGACCGTTGAGGATCGCCAGGGCATCGTGCTCGGACGGTTCCGCCACATCAATCTTCTGGAAACGGCGGCTGAAGGCTTTGTCCTTCAGAATATGGTTCTTGTAATCGTCGTAAGTAGTAATGCCGATGCACTTGATTTCGCCGCTGTTCAAGGCCGGTTTCAGGATGTTGGAGGCGTCCAGCGAACCCGAACTGACCGCACCCGCACCGACCACGACATGGATTTCATCCACAAACAGGATCGCCTTTTCGGCCTTTTTCAGGTCATCGACAACTTTTTTCAGTCTTTCCTCGAATTCGCCGCGGAACTTGGTTCCGGCGACCAGTGCGCCCATATCCAGCGCCCAGATGCTGCAGCCGCGCAGCCGGTCCGGCACCTGGTTGTTGACAATATTCAGCGCCAGTCCTTCAATAATCGCGGTTTTGCCGACGCCGGCTTCCCCCACCAGCACGGGATTGTTCTTTTTGCGGCGGCACAGCACCTGCATCACCCTGGCCAGTTCGTTTTTCCGGCCGATGATCGGATCGATTTTGCCTTTAGCGGCCATCTCCGTAAGGTTCACGGAGTATTTGCGCAGAAACTTCAGTTCCTTCGGGTCCTTTTCCGGATTATCCCGGTTTTTGGAGCCGCCGGCTTCATGTTCAGCGCCTGCTTCAAGCGCGCCGTCCGCCATCTCCTCCTCCATGTTCTCCATGAAGCTGAAATCCTCCTGATCGTCTCCGGCATCTTTATAGTAGTCATCGCTGGTGATTTCCCTGATCACGTCATATTGAGCAAGCCCTGCCTTCCGCAGGAAGAAATAGGCATGAGACTGCTTTTCTTCAAACATGGCAACAAATACATCAATCACCCCGAGCTGTTTTTTCTCCGCGCCGCCGGCCCGGGAAAGCGCGTTATTCAATATCCGGTCAAAGGCGATCGATTCTATCGGCTGCGATTTCAAGTCAACCTGCTCCACCTGATTACGGAAAAAACTCCAAAGGCATTCCTCCACTTTGAGCTTGTCAATCCCGAGACTTTCAAAGATATTCCTGATCTTGGGATTTTTCAGCATGGCATAAAGCAGATGTTCGGGCAGAATTATCTCATGTTTCAGTTCAGTGGCAAGATTCACCGTTTCAGTGATGATCCCGTTCAGTTCGGGAGTGGGTACGGGCATATGTTCCAAAGTTATGCCTCCTCTGCGGCGCAGCGCAGCGGGTATTTATATTGATTCGCCATCGCCTGCACCTGCGCGACTTTGGTTTCGGCGATCACATACGGGTATATGCCGCAAACCGCGCTGCCCTTTTTATGCACCGCCAGCATCAGATTCTTCGCGTCATCAAGGCTCCTGTGAAAAACCACCATAAGCACCATCACCACAAAATCCATGGTGGTGAAATCATCGTTGAACAGTACCACCTTGTACATCGGCGGTTCCTGAATATCGTCATCCACTTTCTCAAGTACAGCGTCTTTAAACTCATGCATCAGATATTGCTCCATAAAATTAATGCCATTAATTCATTATAACCAGAAAACGGCGTCATGGCAACCCCTGAAACACGTTTTTACTGAAAAGAGATCAGTGTTTATGCTCAAAAAGCGGATTCAATTCCGCGGACAAGGCCCGCAGTTTCGCGACATTCTCCAGATCCAGCGACTGTTTGGACTTCATGGCGGCAACCAGGATTCCGTGCAGCAGCGTGAGTTTTTTGATGTAATCCGCATATTCGGGACTGTTTTTATCAGTCACCGGCCTGACCCGCTGGGCCATAAAGTAATCCGTAACCGTTGCTTGAATAGTTTCGGCATGTTTGTCCTTGTTGTTTATCCAGCGGACTATCTGGTTGTAATCAATCGTTTTCCCGGCCTGAAGGCGGACAATTTCATTGATGGACTTTTCAATAGTCAGGATGTCCTCCTGAATCGCCGCCAGCCGCAGGTCATCGTCGAAAATCCCGCAGGGCACCTGGCAATGGGCAAAGATAGCGGTACAGGAAAACAACAGCATTCCGGCAATCGCGATTTTCTTGAACATGATATGCACTCCTTATGCTATATGGTTTTACGGCAACTTCCTCTCCTGATAATAATATTGCACTTAAAACTCCAGAATTTCAAAGCAACTATGCAAGTTAATTTACATTTTTCGTGATATCGCTTATGCAAAAACAGCTTTTTGACATTATTGTATATAGCTTATGATGAAATAAAACTTTGGAGACAGACAAATGTATTATACCGGATTCGCCGATGAGGCATCGCAGGATATTGATCTGCAAATAAAAGCAACTAAAGAGCTCGGCTGGAAATATATTGAATCCAGAAATATCGACGGTCAGAACATCACCGATATTACCGATGATAAATTCGAGGAAGTTTGCGGGAAGCTGGATGCCGCCGGAGTCGGCATCAACTGTTTCGGCAGCGCCGTTGCCAACTGGCAGAAGCAGCCCCGCAGGGAGGAGGATTTTCAGAACAGCATCGCCGAGTTACAACGGGCAATCCCCAGAATGCAGCGGCTGGGAACAAAAATGCTGCGCGGCATGAGCTTCGCCGTCCCGCAGGACGAACAGCCGGACAGTCCGGAACTGGAGAAAATCATTTTCGCCAAAGTCAACCATCTGGTGAAAATGTGCGAGGATGCCGGAATTATCTATCTGCATGAAAATTGCATGAATTACGGCGGCATGAGCTATCTGCATACGCTGAAACTGCTGGATAACGTCAAGTCGCCGGCCTTCAAACTGCTGTTCGACACCGGCAACCCGGTATTCACCCGCAGGCATATCGGCAAGCCGCCCTATCCCACTCAGAGCACCTGGCAATTCTATAAAAATGTGAGAGAGTTCGTCATCTATATGCATATCAAAGATTGTGTAGTCATAGAAGACAAGGGCGAAATTCGTCCGCCGGTGCGCTTCACCTTTGCCGGCGAAGGCGCCGGGAATGTGAAACAGATACTGGAAGACCTGTTTAAACGCGGCTACGACGGCGGTCTTTCCATCGAACCGCACCTGGCAGTCGTACATCATGAGCAGAATAAAGAAGCGCCGGATGAACAAATCCGCTACCGCAACTACGTCGAATACGGCAAGCGGTTCATGCTGCTGGTCAACGACGTGAAAAAATAATTACACGGGAAAATTGTGAAGGTAATCAGTCGCAAAGAATACCACCGCCTTTTGGCGGCCATTAACTGGCCGGAATATCTTGTCATGCGGGATCCCGCATGGCTGCCCGGCACCAGCCATGTCGACATCACGCATGAACGCTATTTCCGTATCATGCGCGACATCTGCCGGATAATTTCACCGGGAAGCGATCATAAGCCGGTGATAGCGGACTTCGGCTGCTTTCCCGGCGATCTGGGCCTGATAATGCGAAAATATTTTGGCGACACAATAAAACTTATTGGCATCGGGTTGGCGCTACGCGCTGATTTCCGGCAGGCGATGTCCGACAATAAAGTTTATGATTCGCTGCTTGAAGTGGATATTGACCCTGAAAACCCGTTATTTGCAACCAATGATTTTCCCGCAGATATTCCTTTGCCGGAGAAGTCGGTCGATCTGATAATCGCCGCTGAAATATTTGAACATCTGTACTCGCCGATAAATTTCATTACCCAGGCAGCCAGAGTCCTGAGTACTGGCGGAACGTTGCTGATAACCACGCCGAACGTATCTTATTTCGGCAACATCTGCCGCCTGGCATGCGGCAGAAGCATTTTCCCCAGCCTTCCTGAATCCCATATTTACCAAAAATCGGAATGGCGGGCGCACATGCGGGTATATGATGCATCGGAAATAAAAAAACTGATGTCGGATGGCGGTCTTGAAGAAGTTAAACATTATATGATTGACAGCAAAGATGATGCCAGGCGAGTGCAGACCTTTTCCGGACGGTTAAAGATGTTCTTCATCCGGCTGTCTTACATCATACCTTATTTCCGCAATCAGTATATAGGCATCTTCAAAAAAACGTAATTCCTTTTGCAGACGACTGGCTTGCCAATAAGGCTTGTATAAAATTGAAAGGCGTCCGGATAAATACCCTGGACGCCTGAATTTAATTAGACAGATTAAACAACAATCACTGAGCCTTGCTTTCCTGCGGTTTATTGCCGCCTTTGCGATCGCCGCGTTTGGGCATCAGATCTTTTACTTTGTCCTGGGCAGTCTTAATCTGAGCATCTATGGCGCTGGTATCGGCCTTGGCATCTTTTTCCAGCATCGCCTTTTTATCGGATTCCAGCTTCAGCAGATCCTTAAGGGCTGGAACTATTTGTTCCAACTTAGCGACAACTTCCTTGTTGGGATTTTCTTTGGCCTTTTCAGTTTCGAGCCTCTTTTCGAGTCTTTCCAGTCTGGATTTCGGATCCATCGGCTCTCTGTTACCTTTTTTTGCTTCAGGCGCAGGCTGAGCTTCGTCAGCAGCAAACACCAGACCGGTAACCGACATCACCAAAAACGCGAGTGCTAACTTCAACAAGCTTTTCATAATAAAATACCCTTCTTTTTTTGCCAGAATTATTTCTGACAATAAAATATAAACGTTAAATTATTAAATTTATTGTACAGAAATTAATAATTATTCAAATAAAAGCGTTTTTTAACCTTTTTGAAAGCAGTTTTTCCCAATTTCAAAAGGATTGGCATTTTCTGTGCGTCAAATCCATCAGGTTTTCATTGAACGAACGATACGGCTGAAGCTCAGGCCGACTGGTTTTGATCGCCACTGGTTCCTGTTCCGCCATCATCGTTTTACGACATTAAGATTCATTCCGTGCGTATCACATCAGGCCCAGATCGAAGTTGAACGTTGCGGTGTCGTCTTCGTTCCAGTAGGCGTTCGAGAGGTCGTAGAAGTCTACGGTGCCGTTAACGCGGGGGATGGACATTACGGCTTTGGAATAAACATACGTCAGGTCGGCTTTCGGGTCATGACGAACAGAAAAGCTGTTGTGCTTGATGTCGTGAATATGGCCGTCCGCCGGAATTTTCGCTCTGGTCGCCAGCAGAACCGGGCGGCCGTAACGGTAGATTTCCACCGGCAGCACGGACTTGGCCACCAGATTCTCGATTTCGCTTCTTTCCAGTTCGATCCAGGCCTGGACGCGGCTGACGCCGAATCGTTCCAGTTCTTTAACGGCCATGGAATTGCATACCGGCAGCGAAAACGAAGCAATCAGTTTGACATCAGGATAATCTTTGAGCATTTTCAATCCGTAAAGCGAGGAGACACGGAAGCGGCGGATGCCGATGCGGTAGGCTTCGGCAATACGGGTTGCCAGGCCTTTGAGGCGGTCCTCGGCACAGAAACAGGGCAGCACGGCTTCGTCAGTTTTCTTGCTGGCGTCAAACACGGAACAGGCGACATGTCCGGTGCGTTTGGCCGGGGTGCAGCCGTCGGGACGGACGAGCACTGATTCGGCTTCATGCTGGACGGAGGCCTTGTACATGGCCAGATAGTCGCGGCGGAAACGTTCCATTGCCGCCGCGATATCGCCGAAAGTTTCGTCAGGGGAGACATTCGCTTCCACCCACTGCCAGAATTCACGGCGGATTTCTTTAAGCACACTGGCCGGCGCGAAAAAATTGCCGTCCACTTCGGCGGAGATATTGCCGGGGGAAAATACTTCGGAACGGCTGGCGGCGAATTCTTCAATCAACTGGGCGGCGGTCAGCGCGTGTTTTGACGGCGGGGCCAGTTGAATGTCTTTTGTCCATGTCCGGTTCAAGCCGTTGCCGACGGTGATTTCAAAACCGGCGGCGGCGACTTTGATCTTAATGTCCAGTCTGGCGCGGGCCAGGGGCAGGGCGGCCATGCGCGGCAGCATTTCATCACAGCTCTGGCCGATTTTATAAACCATGCCCTGGTCATGGATTTCCTTGTCGCAGCAGATGAAACAGACATCGCCGCGTCCGGCGTACTTCACCGGATGATTGTCGATCATCATTTTCGTAACGGTGAGGGCAGGGCCTTCATCGCCGGATTGCGGCTGGATGCGGATGCGGTCGCCGATATGCACCCGGCGCATGACTTCCATCTTGAATCCGTACTGACCGACTTCGGAGACATTGCC
>CAIJKT010001178.1 GCA_903821255.1 uncultured Lentisphaeria bacterium
CACTCCCGACGTCAAAGCGCGCATGAAAGAGTCGCTGAAAGACATTGAAAGCGGCAAGTTCGCCAAAGTATGGCTCAAAGAAGCCAGAGGCGGCGCCAAGACTCTCCTTGCCAAGCGTAAAGAACTGGGCAAACACCCGGTTGAAATAGTCGGCAAACAGATCCGCGAACTCTTCGAAAAGAAGTAATTCTTTTCCATAATAGTTTCAAAATAACCCCGGCTCAAAAGGCCGGGGTTGTTTTTTTTGTAAGAAAATCGGGAGTTTTTCGACATAACCGGTATTACCAGAATAACATGGATTCCAAAAAACTCTTTTCCGGCATAGCTTCGGCAGGCCATTTTAAATAATGATACTGTTCTATGCAGTGGTATGAATAACTGAAAATGCGCAACCCGGAGGCCTGCCGGGTTACTGCCTCCTGAGCCGGATCATTCAATATCCTGGTCCGGAAAATATTGATTTGCCACAAATCCTCGAAATTACAGGCCTTGAACTGTTCAAGCGGAATCTTCATTGCGACAGACCAGCGGTCTTTGGCAATTTGCGCTTTAACTTCTATCTTTAAATTTTTCAGTGCAACAGGCGGTTTGCCGCCTTCATGATATAAAACCTGGTATGTTCCAAGACTGTTTACGCTAATTTGATAATAAATCCGTTCTTTCGGGTTGCAAACCAGCATGATTTCAAAGCAGTCGTCGTTCCATATTCTCCCTGTATGGTTGATTTTACATTTCTGCAAAAGCCTGTCCGGCTGTTTTTCAAAAGCATTCAATCCGATAAAAAGATTTTTCGAATCACAACAGATAAAAGCCTCGCCCGGCTGAAAATCTTTATACATTTTGTTCGGATGAAAATTCTCCTTTAGTGCGCCTGCCCATTCGGCAGATGTGATTGCGCCATCAAGCGCCACCGGATTTTTCAATAAAGGAATGTTCAATGTTTTCTGCGGCACGGCATTGAATAAAGTATCTATCTCCGGCTTTGCCGCGAGCGCTTCATGGTAGAACTTATTAAAATCAGCCTGAAGTATGGGAAGCCAGACGGAATCTTTCTTCACCTTGCCGGCAGCATTATCCAGCAGGGATTTGGCTTTTTGCAGTTTGTCCGCATAATAAATATCTTCAAGCGGATTCCGCCTGAATTCTTTTTTGTCCATATACAACCCTTCCATTTCCTGATAAAACGCAGTCATCTCCTGTTCAGCGCCGGGATAGGCGAAAGCACAGAATTCCGCAGTCAGTTTATTAACATCCGCATTGACGTCAAACAGCAATTTTGCCTGTATAAACTGTCCTGGCGCACTGAATGAATATGGCGTATTTCTTAAATCGCTGTAATAAGTACCTTTGACCACTCCCGCAAAAAGTTGCAGGTATCTCTGAGTGAATTTGGGATTGATTATCGGATAATTTTTAAAATCAGGCCAGCGGGGATAACTTTTAAGGAGCGTCCTTGCGCCAACTGCATTCCAGGCTTTCGCCAATTCCACGAATGGACGATTATCCGCTTTCACATCCGGATATTGAGTAAGAATCTCGACAGTGAATTGCCGGCCAAGGTTCACCAGTATGGGCGGATTGCGGTAGGAATCGCCTTTAGTCTGACTCATAAAACAGATTTGCGGATGTGCTTCATGCACCAGGTCCATTACTCTTTTCTGGAACCCGTAAAATTCCTCGCCGATATCCATGTCCTGCCCGGTCATCCCCCGCTCTTTTGACGCGGCGCAACGCGAGCATTGGCACTGCACTATCGGCGCGTCACAAAACATTCTCACAACTTCAATCGCCGGATTGCGGTTGATCTCGCCGACAATATCCGCGGCAGCCTGCTTAACCACTTCCGGGTTGGAAAAACACGGAACATGAAATGGATAACTTTCATTTATTCTTTTTCCGTCACGCACCATAAAATACTCTGGATGAGTGTTCCAGAAACGCTTCTTCCATTTTTCGATGAAAAAATAAGTGAAATCAGGCTTTCCCCAGAACGGGATATTACCCAGCGACCTGCGAAAGAAAATATTCATATCCTGGGCGGAAAACTCTTTCGTGGCGGTGGAAAAGCCGCGGCATTCAAACGTCGGCGCTGGAATGTCCAGTTCCCCGTCAAATGTTATTTGACAATTCCGGGTTACAGAATATCCATTTTCTCCGGGGAAATAAAAACCTGTACCCGCGTATTTAATTAAAAAGTAATATACCGCAGACAACGTTCCGGCATTATAATTAATAGTTTTCACCGGATCTAAATTATTGCAATCTTCGCCGAAAAGCAGGAACGTTGAGTTTTTTCTAAAAACGCCAAACCGCCCCTGCATTGCGGGAACATCAGTGAAGCCTGCCATTATTGCTTCCTCCGGAAACCCCACCATAAAGGTTACCGGATCAGTTTTGCCATTCAGTATTAGCGGCGCCGAATAAGTTAAATCGAGAAAAGTCTTCAATTCCGAGGCCGCAAATCTCTGGACTGCCGTCGGGTTGTCGGGAATTATTATCCGATAGTTCAACTTGTGATGAAATACACTGCCGGCATTAACGTTTGTCCATGTAGACGATATCAGCAGACAAAAGAGTAAACGGACTATCCAATTTTTCATGACTGCATTCCTGAGCTTGTTGTTTTTTCAGCATTGCGTCAATATAAACTTCTGATTGCCGAATACAACCCGTGAAGTAGCCCGATCATTCGGCTTCGATTACGTCGTTTAGGCTTGCAGATCTTTTTATTTTCTTTGACTACTTGATTTTTATACGCTAAATTAAAGAATAAAATCTGGAGGCACAATGAATCAACAGGCGGAAGCTCCGAAGAAGCAGTGTCCTTCCTGCAAAGCGGAATTGGCGGCCAATGCAGTAATATGCGTCAATTGCGGGTTTAATTTAAAAACTAACCGTCAGATGTCAACACAAATCGGCGAGGCGCTGCCGGTGCCGGGACATTACTCCGCCGGACTGGTTTTCGAGCCGCCATCGCTGGCGGGGCGGATCGGCGGGATTCTCCGCAGTAAATTGGCTGTCGTCGTCTGCATTACTTTTTTAATCGGCGGCGGTTGTTATTACTGCAAGAATACTGTCAGTGTCGGGATTGCTGAACCGGTATATGCCGTCGCGTTGTTCCAGGAGGTGCAAAGTCCGCCGTATTCCAGAGAAATCATTAAACAAAATGTGCTGCCGCCCGACTGTATGATTCTCGGCGGCGAAGACGAGGTTGTCCTGATGCACCGCGCCAGGACGGCCACCGGCAATTATCTGCTAATACCGGTTCGCATGTCAGTCGCATGGTCTGTCGCCAATAAGCTGGACGGGCGGTATCACGGTTTTCTTAACAGCCGGGACTTTGAACTGTGTGCCGGTTCCCAGTCGCTGCATCCGGTCATACTATATCAACGCCTTCCCGCCAGATTCAGTATGGATATGCTGGCGGCGAAAAGAGAGAAATCCCGCTATGCAGGTTATGTTGATAATGAAAAAGCTGTACACGCATACCATGGAGAACTTTTTTACCTTAGAAACTTTCAACCCGGTATTTCTGATCAAACCGTGTTTAATAATGACGGCAATATGATTCTTTCAGCTTCCGCCGCCCAAAATGCGGAAATCTTTTTAAAATACCAGGCGGCCCCGGAGACAGGTAAAGAGATTCCGTTAGCCGCTATTAAATCTATCGGTACACCGCCGTTTACTGACTTTAAATTCAGCAATTGCACCGAGATAAAAAAAGGCGGTACCACCTGCTATAGCGTTACCGCCAGTAATGTCAGTCCTCAGATCAGTCTGAACACGACCCTGCGCTATGTGATCGAAGGCCTGTGGCGGATGGAATGCGAGAGCAAAAACGGCTGCGAAAACTGGCTGGCTGGAAATAAGTTCGAAAATGACAAGGGTTACATGCCGCAGCCGGTTGATGTCTGCCTGCTGTTCCCGATGCCGTCTCCTCCGGACAAGCCATATACATTAAAAATGTATAACACGACTATTGCCGTAATAACCCAATAGATGAGAATTATGCGGATTAGCTGACTCTGGATTCTTGAGCAGGATTCAAGACAAAAAAATGGTACGCCCAGGAGGACTCGAACCTCCGACCCAATGATTAAGAGTCATTTGACTTTGACCATATTTTAAAAAATAAAGAGCTAATAGTTTGCTTATGTACTGTTTTCATGCTATTTTATTGCCATTAATAGACAGATGTGTAATACTGGACAGGAG
>CAIJKT010001179.1 GCA_903821255.1 uncultured Lentisphaeria bacterium
AGATTCATCTGGCACCGATACTTGAATGGTTTGACCGTTGGTTAACCGAAAGGCGGACGGATGACTAATTTTTATGAATCCAGCAAAAATGTTGCTGTTGCAATGGGATTGCATCTGTGCAGCAAGAAATAACAGATTGGCTTTAAGAAAAGGATAATATCGTTATGAAAATGATGACAACTGTAGCGGCAAGGCCATGGAATGAGCCGATGGTGATTGAGAATCTCGTTAAAATGTGCGAGGACAGCGCGACCACGGATGTTGCGGTAATGTATATGTGCCATCCCGAAGGCCTGCCGCTGATGGAAAAAATAGCGGAGTCCGCAGCGCAGTTCAGAAAGATAAAATCAAAACTGGCCCCATGCGGGATTCGATCCGGAATAATGATTCAGACGCTTTTGGATCACGGGGAGCGTTTTCAGCCGCTTTCGCCGGTCACCTTTCAGCGGATCACCGGTTTTGACGGTACAGTCAGCCGTGCCTGCTTTTGTCCGCTCGATGAAGATTTTCTGGATTATGTCCGCCAGATGATCAGCGTATTCAGCAAGGAATCTCCTGATTTTTTTCTAGTTGACGATGATGTGAGGCTTGATAACCATAGCCCGGCCCGCTGGGCGTGCGCATGTCCGCTGCATGTAAAACTTTTTAATCGTTTTGCAGGGATGGAATACTCCAGAGATCAGATTTTTGCCGCGATGGAACGCGATGACGAGCTTGGTCAATCAGTCCGCAGGCAATGGCAGAATTCGGGCGACGAGAGCCTGCTGATGCTGGCAAGGATTATCCGGGAGGCAATAGATCAGATTGCTCCGGATATCCGTTGCGGCAAGTGTACTTCCGGAGGCAAATCCACATTTCGAACTGTTGACATTGCCAGGGCACTGGCTGGCAGCACAAAGCCGTTCATTCGTTTAGCCGGGGCATATTACTGCGCTGACGGCTATGCTTATTTTGCGGATGCGATGATTAACCTGGCCGCTCAGTCATCCCTGCTTAACAACGACAAGGATATTGAGTTGCTGAGTGAGTCAGACACCTGCCTGCATACCCGTTATCACACGCCGGCTAAAACACTGAGAGGGCATGTGGCCGGCAGCATTCTGGCGGCAGGCATTGATACGCCTTATACTTGGATTCCCGGAACTCTGGAATGGATCCCTGAGGATGTTGAAGCCTTTTCCAAAACAATGAAGACTGGCCTGCGTTTTTTCTCTGAACTAAAAAAGATCAGTAGACAAGTGCGCTGGCTTGGACCAACATTGGTGATGAATGACCGGCGGAAAATTACAATGCCGTGGCGCAAATCAAATCCTGAATCTTGTCCGATCAGCAGTTGGGCCGGAAGCATCTGCGGCAAGTTCGGCATTCCTTTTACAGTCAACAACCCCGACTCATCTATCTATATGCTCGATGGAACTGCCGTCTATGATCTTACCCGCCAGGAAATTGAAAATATTCTCGGCAAGGCCGTACTGCTAGACGGGCCGGCAGCATTGATTCTTTCCAAATGGGGATATTCTGAACTGATGGGAGTGGAGGTCAAGGAAGGCGATGACGAATTACGCTACGATTATGAGAAGTTCAATGACGATGCGCAATTGAACGGAGACTCAGCAGGCAAGCACCATCTCTCCATGCGCGGAAATGCTGATGGGGTGAAGCGGCTAACCCTGCTGGACAATAAAGTTAGAATCGCATCATCATTTATTGCAGCCGGCTGGTACAATAGTCATGATGAAAAGGACGTTTCACCGGCAATCACCGTATTCGAAAATTCTCGAGGCGGGCGAGTTGCCGTGTATGCGCAGAATAATATGTTTATGACATTCAAATGTTTCATGAGTGACATCCGAAAAGAACAGTTTGTGCATATTTTGTCGTGGCTGGGCGGCCAGAAGCTTCCTGCGATCACGTTGAATGGAGTCGATACATATTTTCTATACGGACACGACACTTCCACAGGAGAGTATATTGCCGCGATATTCAACTTGAGCCAGGATGATGTTGAAAAAACGCGAATATCTTTCGATTTCGGCCAGCCGTCCGGTATAAGATATCTGACTGACGAAGGGGAATGGGAGCCCCTTTGCTTCCAATATGGCAATGGAACGACAAGTCTGGATATAACTTTGAGAACCATGGAGCCACTGGTGCTCCGAATCAAGGTGTAGTCTCTGTGGATCAAGCAGTGTCAGCGCCGACTGAAAATATCCCGATTCCGCTGATCTAGAATGTCCCAATTTCGCCGACAAACAATAGAATTCCGAGCTCCCGGCGGACAAATTAAGCATGGAGTTAAACGTTTTTCAGTTACATTTTTTCGGCGATGGTATCTAAAAAAAGCGCCCGGATAATGCTGCCTTTGCCGTTCCAACCTTAGGGAAAAATTTCCCTAAGGTCTGATGACAATACCTTTACAATGCCGGACGGGTCGGTTACCTGGCACAGCAAATAGACCGAAAGCCTGCAGCGGGTTAACAAAATCCGGCATGCCGGACTTTTCTACCATCCTGCCGCTACTTCTTCCGTCAGCCGCATCCCCAGTTGCAAGCGCAGCAGCAGGAAAGCGCCGTGCGCCGGGGATTATTCATCGAGTAACTGGTGACACGACGGCTGTTGGACTTCTTCAATTTTTAAATTTTAGTTTCATTCTTTTTTGCTGATTTTAAGTGCAAGGGGA
>CAIJKT010001180.1 GCA_903821255.1 uncultured Lentisphaeria bacterium
GAGTGAAAATCGCCAATGATGCCACTGTCCCGTTCCGCCAGACCGAAGTAATCTTCTTCGCCAATATGATCTGGGAAAAATATATCGGCGACAACTGCCGCTTCTCCATTCTGCGCGACAAGAAGAAAATTGAGATAAATTACAAGCTGGAAAAACCTGAACGTCTGGTTCCGCCGCGTACTTTCGACAAACTGCCGGTTTATTATATTGTCGGCGGCCTGGTCTTTGTGCCGCTTACCACCAACTATCTCGACTGCTGGGGCGGCTACTGGGCGAAAGCCCCGCGCGAACTGGTCAATTTCATGTTTGACGGTGAAATCACCTTGAAGCGGGATGAGGTTGTAGTGCTGTCCATGGTGCTGGCGGACGGCATTAATATTGGTTATCAGGATATCAATGCCGCCGCAGTTATTAAAGCCAACGGCATTAAGTTGAAAAACCTGAAACATCTGATTGAAATCATTGAAGGCATGGACAGCGGATTTCTGGAACTGGAGTTGCAGTCTAGAGATAAAGTCGTTCTGGATATAGCTGCAAGCCGGAAAGCCACTACTGAGATTTTGGCGCGTTACCGGATTCCAGCCGACAGAAGCGAGAATTTCAAGCAGGAATCCGCCGGTTTCAAACTGCCGCTTATTCCGAAATTATTTTGATCTTAAAGCCTTATTAACCACAGAGGCACAGAGACACAGAGAAGAACTGACAGGTTTAACAGCCGGAATACGACTCTCATGCTGCTGCTTTTTGTCAACTATTGAAACCTGCCGGAAATACGCGTGTTCTGTGGTTAAAAAATGGATTTGGATTTTAGCCTGGAAAAAGGATTTCTCTGTGCCTCTGTGTCTCTGTGGTTAATCAATTGCCGGTTATGGAGATGTAACTGTCGTCGTTCTGGAAGATTCCGTTTTCCGCGGATACTTCCAGCGTCATCCTGTATTGGATGCTGTTTCCGGCATCCTGTGCTTTGCTGAGCAGCGGATTGAATATTCTGACCTGCCTTAAACGGACCTGGCTGCGGCCCGCCCGGACTTCTACCTTGTCTGAAGGCAGCAGTTCGTGCCCGTCTACTTTCAGACTGGCGACAAGCATCCGCTTGGTCGGCGAACTGATGTCCAGCACCGGCGTGATGACCGCCAGGCGCCGTTCATTTGCCGTCGTCATTTCAATTTCATAAGAAATTTTATCTATCTCAATACCGAATTTCTCAAAGATCATGTCAATCCTTATTTGCGTTACCCCATAAATATACGATTCATCCGGATGAAATCAATATGTGGAACGGTATAAATCAGCAAGGAGCCACAATACCATTGTCTTGATTTATTCTATCTTCCGCTTCCAGTATTTTACTTTTCCGGATTTATTCTGACTTCCGGCTACTGGCTTCCGGCTTCCTGAATTATAAAGTTTTGGTAATTTTTCTTACAGACAGGCTTGAATCTGGGAAAAAAAAGAGTAAATTCGTTATCTCTGTTTTATGAAATAAAATTGACACAGGATTATAGAGCGTAACAAACGTAATCAATACTGGAACTGATATATATTTTTTAAACAAATTGTAAGAAAAGGGTTAAATTAAAATGAAAAGAACGTATCAGCCGTCGAATAAGAGAAGGAACCGCAGAATCGGTTTTATGGCCAGAATGTCCACCCGCGGTGGCAGACAGGTTATCGCGCGCCGCCGCCAGAAGGGCCGTGCCAGACTGGCTTTGTAATTTTTAAATAAGCTGAGCAGCCGGAACAGGATTTTGATCCTGAAGTTCGTGCGCATAACTCAATGGATACCGTTTTAAGCTTTGAAACAGACGCTAAAATCATCTGACAAATTACGCTTGAAATCGGAATTTGATTATGTTCGCGAACACGGCAGAAAGTTTGTTGGAGGGTTGTTTATTCTGGTTGTGGCTCCGTCTCCGGATGACAAATTGCGTTGCGGAGTAATATGCGGAAAGAAGTACAACAAGAAAGCCGTGACCAGAAATCGTGCACGGAGACTTCTGTGGGAGTCTTTCCGGATGCTGAAGACGAACCTCGCGCACGCTCATCTGGTGATGATTCCCCGGCAGAGAATGATGGAGTCGAAACAGCAGGAAGTTCAGGAACAGATGCAGAATCTGTTCAAAAAGTCCGGTCTTTCACCGGTGTTGTCAAATCTTTCAGATTAACTTGGATCGCGGTTGGCGCGATTAAAATTTATCAATGGACGATTTCGCCGCTGCTTCCGCGCTGTTGCCGTTTCACTCCCTCATGCTCACAATATGCGATTGACGCTTTTAAGCTTCACGGTATGCTTAAAGGTTCGGTGCTGACCGTGTGGCGGCTGTTGCGCTGTCAGCCTTTCGGTAAGGGCGGTTTCGATCCCGTGCCCCCCGGGCGGACAGCCGGAAAAAAATAATGAACGAAGGAATTCGATAATTGTGAAGTTTGATAAAGAGACTATCGTTGCTTTTGTGATATGCGTTGTCCTGCTTTTCGCCTGGACCCCGATATGCAAAATGTTCGGATGGATGCCGGAAGAACCGCGCCCCGCCGTCAGTGTTCAGGAAAATGCCGCCGTCCCTGCTGAAAAAAACGCCCCCGCCCCCGCTAAAGATATTGCGCCGGTCAAACCGGCTGATGCCGCGAAAGCGATTGTACGCGTGCCGGATGTTCTTGAAGCTATTCCGCCGCAGACCATCCTCAATAAATATTTTACGATGGCGATTGACCCGGCTTCCGGAACCGTTAAATCCGTGGTGCTGGACAAATACATGAACTACGCGCATACCGGCAGAATCACCCTGGATAAAAATATCGAGCCGGGCGCGCTGGCGGTATTTAATTCCAAACCGTGGAAAGTCCTGGAGGTTATCGACAACAACCGCAGTTCGGATAAAGCTTTTTCCGTTGCCAGAAAACTCGCGGACGAATCCGGTAATGTTTTTCTGCTCACCCAGAACTGGAATATCGTTGACGATTACACTACCGATTACACCGTTTCCTTTAAGAATACCGGCCGCAATGAACTCAAGTTTGAAAAGATCTCAATCAACAGCGGCGGCCTGCAGCCACTGCTGCATCTGGCCGGCGACAAGATTACCACTGAAACCCATTGCATTGATTTTATGACTGTCAGCGGCACTCTGTTTGATTTATACGCCAATGCCAAGGAGAAGGACTTCGGGGTGCAGCCTGGCGAGCCGGTAACGTGGACTGGCGTCGGTAATAAATATTTTGCCTGTCTGCTGCTGCCGGAAAAACCGTTTGACGCCGGCGTGGTCCAGTCCAGAGAAGAGATTGTTCCCGCCGAAAAAGATAAGTATTTCACCGCCGGAATTGGCGGTGCTTATAAAAATGTCACAGTAGCCCCCGGCAAGGAACTGACTTTCAAGTTTAAATACTATGCCGGGCCCAAAATCCTGAAAGATCTGAAGAAATTCGATGAATCATCCTCCAGAATCATGCATCTGGCCTGGGGGCCGCTGGACTGGGTAGCCAAATTCATGCTGGTGGCGCTGATTATGCTGAATGGTTTCTGCAACTCTTACGGCTGGAGCATCATTGTTCTGACCATTATTGTCCGCATTGTTTTCTGGCCGATAACCCAGAAGGCAAACAACTCCATGAAGAAAATGCAGAAACTTCAGCCGAAAGTTGCGGAAATCAAGGCGCAATTCAAAGACAATCCGCAGCAGATGAATGCCAAAGTCATGGAATTGTATAAAATCGAGAAAGTCAATCCGCTCGGCGGATGCCTGCCGATCCTGCTCCAGATCCCTGTATTCTTTGCATTATACGCGACGCTTGACGGCGCCGTTGAAC
>CAIJKT010001181.1 GCA_903821255.1 uncultured Lentisphaeria bacterium
AAAATCTCGGAATGCCAGTCCGACAAGTCCTCCCAGTCCGACAAGCACTCTGCTCAAGAGCACTCCAAAATCTCGGAATGCTTGGAGTCTGCGGCATTCTCCCAGACCTCCCAGGCTTCCCAGACCTCCCAGTCCCATGACCGGCGGTTTGCCAAAATGTCGCGAAAAGAGCGCCAGCGACTGCTGAAGAGCAGAAGGGAAAAACGGAGCCTGTGAGATGAAAGACAATATACGCCTGTTCAAAGACTCTCCAGCGACTCGGAAATGTCAGGAAAGCCGGATGATAAAAAGGTTTTGATGAAAATTCGGTTCATGCAGTTGAGTTTACCGCCGGACAAATTATATTTTCATATTCATTATTTCTAAGGTATATATGAACGAACTGAAAGTGGCGACAAACAGACGAGCGGAGATGCTGGACATTACCGCCGAAATCAACCGGCTGGTTCCGGCGTCTATGGATTCCGGGGTCTGCCATGTTTTTTGCGCCCACACCACCGCCGGACTTACCGTAAACGAAAATGCCGATCCCGATGTGCAGCGGGATATTCTGGCGGCGCTGGAACGCCTGGTTCCATGGAACGATCCGGCCTACCGGCACGGAGAGGGAAACAGCGCGGCGCATTTGAAAGCTTCCATGATGGGTTTTTCTCAAATGCTGCCGGTCTGCAAAGGGCGCTTGTCCATGGGGATCTGGCAGGGGCTGTATTTGTGTGAATTCGACGGTCCCCGGACGCGAACCGTTACGGTGCGGTTCTTCATGGAGTCTGATTTATCATGAAACTTTTTAAACTGATGACTTTTATATTGTCGCTGACGGTTCCGTTTTTGATCATGGCGGCCGGCGGCAGCGTAATGCTGAAAGACAATTCCCCGCTGGAAGCCAGGGAGATTTCCGCGGATAAGGACGGAAATCTTTACTGCTTTGACGGAAAACAGCAGTTGATTGTGCCGAAATCGTTTTATTCATACGTCCGCATCCCCAAACCTGAAGAAATTAAGCAGGCTGAAGACAGTCTGAATAATGGCAAATATGCCGAAGCGGAAAAAATATTTCGCGACGCCGCGGTAAAATATGAATATCTGGGCTGGAAGGCATTTTGCGCGTTCGGTCTTGCCAAAGCGCTGGCGATGCAGGAACACCGTGAAATGGCCATTGTCGAAATCGAGAAAATTGTCAAGGACCACATTGCTGATCCGGATTTCACCCAGTGGCAGTATATGGAGGCATTCCGGCTGCTGGCCGGGATATATTTGCAGAAAAACCTTGATGAAAAAGCCGCGGCGATACTGGAAGAGATGATTGACGCGGAAAAAAGCGAGTATATTGTATTTGCTTATAATCTGCTCGGCGACATAGCGTTGAAACAAGGCAGGGCCGACGCTGCCGAATTGAATTATCTGCAGGCCGTGATTTATGGCGATAAATCCATTCCGGCAAGAGCGGAACCGGTTTTCAAACTGGGGGAGATGCTGAAAAAAAGAAATGACGCCACATATAAATTATATTATGAAATCTTGAAGAAAGATTATCCTGAAAGCGATTGGTTTAAAAAGGTATCTGAATAGTAAAACACAGGAGTGACTGGCAAATGACTGTTATTATGCGATTATGGTTGTTCTCATCGGTGCTGATTGCAGGATTGAGCGTAAATGTTCAGGCCCAGAATCAGGCTGAGGCCCCGGCAGCGGCGAATGTTCCCAGCCCCGCGGCGGCGATGCCGGTTGCGGCTCCGGCGCCAGCTCCGGCAGATCAAGTCCGGATCGGAACCGAAGCATCCGCCAGCACGATTGTAACCATGAACAAGCAGAAAATAGAAAATGCGCAGACCAGGCGGCATTCATTCCTGATTGCAGGCGGTTTTTTAGGTTTTCTTGTCTGGATGGCAATGTTCGTAAACTCCGGAATCACGCTGTTTCTTGCGGTGCTGGTGTTTACTCATGTCCGGCGCAACCGGATTTATCCCAGAGATCTGGTACAGCGCGTAAAGCAGATACTGGCCGACGGCGAACTTGGTTTTGCGATGGAGGCATGCGTGCCGGGCAAAACTCCGCTTTCCAGAATATTGTTTGAAGCCTTTAAAAATATCGGAGACGGCTTTGAAGCCTGCCGGGATGCAATGCAGATTGCGGTCAAAGCTGAAACGGAGAAACTGCACAAGCCGGTGCGCGCGATTGTCACCTGCGGAATCTTTTCCATCTGTCTTGGTCTGCTTGGCGCATCGCTGGGGGTGATGGATGTTTTCAGCACTTTTGCCGACAATCCTGAAATCGGCAATTTTCAGCAGGCCGCGTTGGAATTATGCCAGACGACATATTTTCTGACTGTCGGCATTGTCGGCGCCGGGATTTCCTTCCTGCTGCATCACTATGCCGACGGGAAAGTCGCCAGAATTATTGTCAATACGGAAAAGATCGCGTATGACCTGATAAAAGTGCTCAGAGGGGTGCATGTCGCCGGGGAACTGCCGGATATGAGCACGATGACACAATTGATTAATTACAACAGTTTGAAAAATATTCCGGTTTTGAAAAAGAAATAACCGGATCAAAAAATTAAAAGCAGATTAAGGAGTTTGT
>CAIJKT010001182.1 GCA_903821255.1 uncultured Lentisphaeria bacterium
GACGTTTGGCAGATATTTTGCCAGATCGGCTTTGAGATCCCTGTTGACCGTATGCCACTTGCCGTCGATCATTCCGGAGCCGAGATTGTAGTAAACGTAATAGGTGTCGCCATAGCCGGAAGTCCCGTTATTACTATAAGCAAGATATCTTAACCCGTCAGAAGTGTCAAGCTGAACATAGACGGTGAATGATTCGGAATATTTCATTTTCCATTCTATCCCGAACTGTGTGCTGTTATTCCAATCCGCATTGGCGTCAGTGCGCTTTCTGTAACCGGTGTCCCACCCGCCGCCGGTCAGCTTTATGACTTGCCCGACGCGTTCGGCGTCATAGACATTGCTGACCGTGCCGGACGGAATATTGTCATAGACATCCCAGCCGGCAGTATTGCCGTTTTCTGCGTCTTCGTATACGGCGCCGCCGGTTAATGCGGTTGATGATTTCAACAGAATTGTGCCGCGGTGCGATGCCAGGTCAATAGTATTCACATCCGCAATGGTGGCCGGATTATTTTCGAAGTTGTCATGAGTAAGCTGCTTGCACGTTTCTCTAAGTCCGACGGAAGTCACATCGCTGGCCGTGGGATTGACATACACATAACCCTTAACGAATTCCCGCATATAGATATTGTTGCCGGAAATCACTTTTATCTGATACGGTCCGGCTGCTCTGCCCAAATTCAACATGGTTGTGTCAAATTCATCATACCATGGCAGCAGATTATAATTCCCGCATTCCGCAAAAGCAAAATAGCTATTGTCATTAACTTCATTTTTACCCAGGTTGTACGAACATAGCGCGTACCAGAGAATATCGTAATAGTTAACTGATTTCCCGTAATTATCGGTAC
This sequence comes from uncultured Lentisphaeria bacterium, assembly GCA_903821255.1. The sequence continues at coordinate 852 of CAIJKT010001182.1, forward strand.
CGCTGCCGCCGGCGGCAAGGTCGGTATGGCTTGTATGGACAATTTTGTAATTATGCACTGCTCCCAGCACGTCAACCTGCCGTTTCCAGTCCGCCTCCGGATAAAATTGCACGCAGCCGGAACCCCATAGCACGGCGAAGGCGCCTTCCTCCAGGGTGACGTCAGGCGGATTGGCAATACTGTCAAGCGCCACATATGCGTTATAACCATCAACCGTCCGGGATTCTCCGCGGTTGCAAAAAGTTTTTTGTCCGGCCGCATGCAATCCGGCAGTCGTGGCATTGATAAAACTATGCATCGCGGTTATCCACAATGCATTAGTGGAATATTTAGCCGGGACGCTGCTTGCGCCGCCGCCCAGAGTCAAACAGTTGTCCATAAAGACTCCGTCCGCAGCCCAATTCTGGTTGACTATATCATTGATCGTCGCAGCCAGCCAGTAATTCTGATAATCCGCCAGCCCGACATCCATCCGCCAGCTATCCGGATAACCGGTATTATATATGCGGTTACCGGGGATAGCAGAGTCCAGCAGGAAAAATTCAGGATGATCCTGGTTGACATTAGTGCCGGGAACTGTACGCCGGTTATTCCATCGTCCAAGATTATTCAAATATTCAATAGAGTAGCCATCGCTGTCATCATTGATTTCACTGCCCAACTGGTACAGATAAATGTTAATATTGGGGTTGATGCTCTTTATCGCTCCCCATGAATCTCCATTGATATCGTTCCAGAAAAAGCGGTTTAATGCGACTAAATCATATTTAGCTATGGTATTTTGATCGCCGCTCACAAGACCGCTGCCGCCAACTCGCACTAAACAGGTACGGGTGAATTTAAAATCATCCCCCCGGCATGCAAGGCACATCAGGCATAGGCCAAAAGCTAAAATCCGCGTCCATTCCCAAGGAAATACTACATAATTTTTAATTTTCCGCATCATGTTTCCCCCCCCATTTTGTTTACAGTTTTTTCTCCCGGTACAAAAGTGTCACGGCTGAGTTCAAAATATTACAGCATAAACAGTCATGACTCCATCAGCAAATAATTCCTCCTTTCCGGTTAGATTTTCAGGTGCACAGGAAACTGATTATTCCCATCGCGTCTGATACAGCTATTTCTTCATCAAGATGCCGGTTTTAGCTTGAATTATACCGGTTTTGCCTTTGAGCCGGTACTTGCCGTCCAGCGAATTATTGAAGTCAAACGCGATGCCGTCAGTATCCATAATTTTACCAGGTTCCGGCTTGAAGTCGGCGTTATAGAGCGGCTGAATACTGATTCGCAGGTCGTCAAAAACCGCATCCGCCGGGTATTCGCCGGAATTCATCGCGCCGATCTGTGCGTCAAAATCAACCGGGGTTACCGGAAGCGCGGCGTCATTGGGTTTGTCCCATTCTATTACTTCGGCGGATGACAATCTGCCATCAATGTAAATTTTCATCATGGTCTTGCCATGTAACGTCAAGATTCCATACTGCTGCAACATGATGCCATTCCCCGGCTTTCCAGTTTTCAGCGCTGCCAACGCTCACCTGCCGGCATTTATAATCGTTATTGGCGATGCTGAACACCAGATTGCCCCATTGCTTCTCCTGGAAAATGGACAGGCAGTTAAAGTTATTCATCTGCGGATGATCCGGACGCAACGGCCCGCAGTAGAAGAACATCCGCCTGGGCTGTCCTTTCCATTCGCTTTCCGGAACCCTTGATGCGGCATTCAGTTTAAGCCGGAATTCAATGGTTCCCTGCTTGAAATCCAGTATCGTCTGGTCGTCTATTTGAGTTTTAAAATTACATGGAACAGCTATGCCGCTGGAGCCGGCGGCCTGTCCGTCGGTGTAGATTTCATCTGCTTTATTCAATTTATCCGGTTCCGCCGCATAACAGGCAATATTCAGGCAACCGCATACCGCAACAGCAATAAAGATTTTTCCAGTAGTTTTCATTATATATTTCCTTTTATTATGGAATTTGCCATGACGCAACAGACTGTGACTCCGGCACGTCTCAGGCGCATTTGCTATTTCTTCATTAATACGCCAATTTTGGCCTGAATGATTCCGCTTTTTCCGTTTATCTGATATTTTCCGTCAAGGGATTTATCGAAAGAGAAACCAAGCCCGGCAACCGGGTTCAATTGCTGACGTTCCGGTTTAAAGGACGCGCCGTACAGCAGTTTTGTGCTGATATTCAAATTATCAATAACCGCATCAGCCGGATATTCCCCGGAGTTCATCGCCCCGAGCTGCGCGGCGAAATTGACTGGTTTTAACGGCAGCGAAGCCTCATTCGGCTTACCCCATTCCATTACTTCTTTAGATGACAAATTACCGTCAATATAGATATTCATCATGGTTTTGCCATTGGCATTCATGTTCCAGACTGCGGCGACATGATGCCATTCGCCGGCTTTCCAGTTTTCGGTGCTGCCGGCGCTCACTTGACGGCATTTATAATCATCGTTGGCGATACTGAACACCAGATTGCCCCATCGCTTTTCCTGAATAATTGCCAGACAGTTGAAATTAGTCGCCTCAGGATGATCAGGCCGCAATGGTCCGCAATACAAAAAGACTCTTCTAGGCTGTCCCTTCCATTCGCTTTCCGGGACTTTCGCGGCCTCGGTCAACTTTATCCAGAACTCAATAGTTCCCTGCTTTAAATCCAGCAGCGGTTCCCCGTCTGCCATGGTGTCAAAATAACAGGGAACGGCAATACCGCTGGCCCCCGCGGCGGCTCCGGCGGCATAAACATCTTCAGCCTTGATCAGTTTGCCGGCATCACCCAGAATGGATGTCGTGACAATTTTCCCCGGCTTTCCATCAACTGTTGTGAAGGTAGCCGTAAGTTCCATGTTCAAAACACTGTAAATTTTATCAAGCTGCATGTTAATTGGCGCGGCAGGAGACCATTGCAGCGGCATGAACGGGGCGCTGTAAATTACGCTTTCGTGCACCTGTTTTTTATCCCCGTCAACCAGGCGCATGGTGACATTCACATCATACAGCGGACGCCGGCTTTCAAATTTAGGATCAAAAGATATGAAACTGCCGGCTCCGTTAGCATGTGTTTTGGATTCCATGGAACTTTTAGTTATCAGCAGTTCAGGCGGAGGAATTGCAACCGGCGAGGCCGCGGAGAATTTCAATGACGGATATAAGGACGGTGTCAGGTAAGGCTTGCCGTCAAAAAATACGCAGGAATAGTTCTCCACCTGACGCGGGGACAGACTTTTGATGCTGTCATAAACAACCATTGCATACCAGTTGTTGTCCGGACGCTTGCCGAGTTTGGCGAATGGAATAGCGATTTCAGCAGACCAGCCGCTGGCAGTTTTAACCGCGGCGGCGCGCAAATCCAGATCAACGCCGGTTTTGCCGCCGGGCCCTTTGTATTTATTGGTAAAGACATTGCCCGCCGTGTCAACTGCAATCTGATATACCTCATCCTTGTTTTTGTCAGGCTGGATGAACCATTCCGCCTGTTCGGTAAAAGCATACTCCGCCAGGCCGCGTTTCGGTTCGCTAAGTTGTGCGGTCAGCGGCTGCCGCGCAGTGAAGCCGAGATAGAGGTTGTCATTGTCATAGGCGGTAAATGCCGCCGCGCCATTGTCGGTTGATTTCATGGATTTCCATGCCACGAAATGTTCGACCGGGCCGGCTTTTTTCCAGACACTGTCATTGAGCATTCCGTCAATGACGACCGGTTCTCCGGTTTGCGATGCATTGATCGTGCGGCTGGTGATCATGGTCTTAAACCAGGCGGGAACGTTAAACTGCTGAAAAATAGTTTCCTTGTTAGCGTCCAGCGCAACAATCTTTTTCTCCAGTACCGCGAAATCCGGTTTCATTAAACTGATTCCGGGAAAACTTTGCAGCCACGGGTGCAGTTTGTCAAATTTAACGATTCCAGGTTCGCCCGCCAATTCCCGCATCGTTGCCGCGTATTCGGCTTTGCCGTCAATCAATTTCTGTCTGGCTTCAGCAATCGCGATCTTCGCTTTTTCGCAGTCTCCGGACTGTAAAAGCGCGGTTGCTTCCTCTATTTTGCAGTTCACATCCGCAAACGCTTTGGCGGCTTTCACAATCGAATATAAATGTACGAAATACGGATATGAGAAGGAATCCATTACCGGCCGGCCAGCCGCTTTGGCAGCCTTGACCTTGGCCCAGAGCTCGTCCATGCTTTTAACCGCTTTGCCGCCGGCATCACTCATTGCCCGGGACAGATGCGCGAAATCCTTGAAATTAACCGCCGCCTTGTGCGGATCGGCTGCCGCCGCAAAACTAAAATTGTAGCGGAACAGTTCCTTCATATACTGTCCGGCTTCATCACCCCACATGGCAACTGCGGCGCGTTCGGCCATGATGTCCTGTATTTTCTGGTCATAGCCATAAATTTCCTCGAAACTCAGCAGTCTGCCGCCGACTTCTTTACTGCCGCGGTCAAGCTGGTGCGCTCCCGGGAAACTGGTATTCCAGGCATATTCGCCGATTGCTCCAAATACCGATTCGACGGCGATATTTTCTCCTCCTCCATACATGTTGCACCACAGGATATCATTCTTGCGCGCCGGATCATAAGCTGTTGTAAACGTCGCAATCTCCGGCGGCAGCAGCGGACGGACATCCCATAGCGGATTGGTGACTTCGTAATAGATGAACATCGGACGTCCGGGAAACTGATTCATGAAATCGAACATCATAGCCTGGCTGGACTCGCGCAGACACACCGGCACATTTAAGGAGATGCGTTTATTTACGGCCTGCATCCATTGTTTGTTGCTGTCAATCGCCTTGCGCACATAAGCACGCTGTTCCGCCGTGTCTGACAGTCCGACAGTCCGCAACCCGGCGTCTTCATTAAGATAGGTCCCGGTATAGGGATAAACCACCAGCCAGGCATTGACCCCGGCGCGTTTGAATGCCTCAATATAAATATTGAACATGTCTGCATCCGCACTGACGCGGTCATTGCCGTATTTCTGCTTAGTCAACGCATCGCGATCATTCCACATTTCCGGATTGTCAATGGAACCGCCGTCCACCGCATGGATATAAAAAGCGGTATTGCCGGCGTCTTTAGAGAACTGCGCAATTTGTTCGGCTTTTTTCCGGTGCAGATCATGACGCGCCCATGAATGATATTCGCCATGAACTTTATAATACAGCATCTCTTTAGTTTCCGGCCGGTTGGCGTCACGCCAGTCTTCCCCCAGGGATACTTTGCCGTAATTGAAGCTGGAGATGCCGCGCTTCTGCGCATAGTCGTTAATCAGTTTAGTTGCCGCCAGTTCATTGGCGTTGAATGCCGCCTTGGCCGTATAAGGCGAAAATTTCTGCCAGGTCGTATTGGTGTGCATCAGGCAGTTGCCCTTCATGCGGAAAATGTAGTCTATTACCGGTTTCATCTTCTCAAGCGCCTTCTGCGGATCCGACGGATATTCCTGGTTATAGCATGGCATGGTATGCTGACCAAGTTCAGGCACCGCGCGAGTGGTGAAGTCCGGCCAGTCGTAAACCGTTGCAGGATACAGCATAATCCTGTCGCCGTCGCGTTCGATAAGCCAGCGGAGTGTAACCGCCGCATAGAGCATGCCGGTTTCCCCTTGTCCGGCCAGCGTAATTCCGTTCTTGTCCGTGGTCAGACTGTAAGTCTGTTCGCAATTTTTTGCGCCTTCCGGCGGCGCCGGCAGATGCGGATTGGCGTTGTCAATGGTAATAACATACGCTCCGGACGGCGCGCTGCTGCCGACCGGCACTTTCACGCCCGGCGCAAGTTCGGTGATCCGGGAGGTTATCTCCGCCGCCGCAATTCTTCCGCCTTCGGTGTCATTCTTCAGCACAATGGCAACCGGCTGTGCGCCGCTTCCGGCGATAACAACCGGGGTTTCAGCAAAATTTATGCGCTTGGGTACTGGAACAAGTCGTAAATGCCGTGATTTAAGTTCCTGCCAGTTATGTTCCAGAATACCGGTTTCGCCGCTGTCCGCCGCAAGCATGGTTATCGAGCAACTGGTCAATCCGCACAAAATGAATGCGCGCATGTTCATAAAAAAAGCCATTGGATACCTCGTTATAATTTATGAAGTAAGTTGAAAAATATTTTTTTGAAGCGCCATTTTCGCAGGTCATAATAGAATTGGATTATGACCTGTGAATCAAACGCTCCCGTCAAAACGACGGCGCCGCATAAGAGTAGTTCGTAGTTGACGGAGTCAACAGTCCGCAGTCGGTGCCGGAACCGTTGCCGAAAATTGGTTTCAGGGTTCCGACATGCAAATCGGCAAACAGGAAATTCGCTTGTTTGGCATGCCTTGACGAGATATTATACTGCGGATTGACCGCATCAAACGGAGAATTGTTTCTGTTCATGTTCGGCACAATTTCACTGTTTGAATTTTGCGTATCACACAGCATGACGGTCCCAGTCGTTTTTTTCTTGCTTTTGCCGATTTTGTTAAAAGTCGCCCAGGCATAGTAGTAAGTCGAAGCCGGGTTTGAACCGGCAATACAACTGTTCATCGCGTAACTCTTGTATTCAGTCCATGCATTATAGGTGAATGGATTGGGATCTCCCTGACAGACAAACATGCCTTTCGGTTCTTTCGGCAAGTAGCTGAATGAAGTATATTTCGAGCCAGTGTAGCCCAGCATTTTAATCTTCCGGTCCCAGGTGTCACCTAATACAGGATTGGTATCAGATGATTGGATCACCCAGTCTTTGTAATCATTGGCATAATAACCCAGCATCAATCCCATCTGCTTCAGGTTGCTGGCACAGCCAATCGCCTTGGCTTTGTCGCGAGCTTTATTTAAAGCAGGCAGCAGCATACTGGCCAAAATTGCGATAATCGCAATCACCACCAGGAGTTCAATGAGCGTAAAAATGGATTTTTCCGATCTTGCCGTTTTCATTTCCGCATCTCCTTTTTTTAGTTGATTTGGTTTTGTCGTTGTTTTCATTTCTGCATCTCCTTTTTTGTTTAGTAAAATTTTAAGATTATGTGCTTTCACGGATAATCAGTTTAGGCTCAATGACAATCTTCTTCACATTTCCGCGTTCAAGATGTTCGGCAAGGAACCGGACACTGCGCCTGCCCTGTTCGGCCCATTCGGTATCTACTGTGGTGAGCGCAGGATGCGCCACCCGTGATTCCGGAAGATTATCAAATCCGGCAATTGCGAGCTTTCCCGGCACCGGGATGTTATGATCTTTGCAATAATTGAGCACGCGCAACGCGGTATAATCATTGGAGCAGAATACTGCGGTCGGCGGATCTTTCAGCGCCAGCAATTCATTCATCGCCTGATTGCATGATTCCTGGCTGTTTTCAACAGTCTTTAACAATTCCGCGTCAAAACTCATATTATGTTCTTTTAATGATGTATAATAACCGTCGAACTTCGGAGTATACCAGGATGGATGACCACTGGCCACCATGGCAACGCGCTGATGTCCGCGGCTGATCAAATGCCCGGTAATCATCCAGCCGCTGCGATTAAGATTGCCGCTGACAGTGGAAACGCCCGGTGGATTATCAATGGTCTGGCAGCAGACACAGTTGATATTCGGGTCATAAGACAGCAAGTCCGCCGCAGCTTTGTCACATGCGGGGAAATTCTGCATGATGATAATATCAGTTTTGTGGTCTATTGTCATTTTCTTCAGAAATGCCGTTGAGATCAATTCAGTTTCGCAATGTATTTTGATTGCCTCTTCGGAGATTCCTTTATAAATACCCGCATAAACATAGTTGAAACCAATTGATCTTTCCTTGTCCAGGTCGTGTATCAGAATATAAACTTTGCGCAAACTGTTGACCTGTTTTATCACGCAGGCCCGGCCGCGGGACTGTTCAACCAGATTTTTTTTGGACAGTTCAGACAATACCCGGCGGCTGGTAATATTGCTTATCCCGTAACGGGCGGATATCTCGTCCACGGTAAAAAAATTGGAACCGGAAGGCGGATTATGCTCATGAATATAGTCCGTCAACTCATCCGAAACCTTCTTCCACAAATATTTAGAGCTTGTCATTTCAGCATGCATAGCCCCACTTCCTTAAATTATTATGCTTATCTGTTTCTATTATATATCATACTCTGATATTTGTAAATAGAGAAAGTATACTTTGTTTGTTTTTTTATTGATTTTTTAACCAGCATCCGTAAACAATGTGCTGAATTTATCTGTAATTAGTATACGTTGTTTCAAACAGTTAATCTTCCTGAAAAAGACCAAAATACTATGCAAAAAAAGTCAACACAGGTAGCAGATGGATTCTATGAGCCGGCAGATTTCCCGGTAACCAGACCGGATTTTCGAACTCCACGGCATTCTCCGCAATAAATCCAGGCACGGTCATTAAGAAGTTGTTAAGAAATAAGCGTTACAAGTTTCGCGAAATATCCCGGAAGCCGGCAGGAAACCAGACGCTATCATCTACGATCCCGCATCCCGCCGCGTCTTCGCCTTCAACAACGGCGGCAGCACGGTAACGGTGCTCGATGCTAAAACCGGCGAAGTTGCCGGCAATATCGAGCTTGGCGGAGCGCCTGAATTTGCCGTGGCTGACGGCAAAGGCCGCGTCTACGTCAACATCGAGGATAAAGACGAAGTCGTTAAAATCGACTCCGTGAATATGACCGTCCTGAACCACTGGCCGCTTGATCCGGGCAAAACCCCGACCGGACTGGCTATGGACATCGAACATCAACGGCTTTTCAGCGGCTGCCGCGGCAGCAAAACGGTTGAAGTAATGGACGCGAACAACGGCAGGGTGCTGGCGAGTCTGCCGATCGGCGCCGGAGTGGATGCGGTCGCATTCGATCCGGAATCGCAGAACGTTTTCAGTTCGAACGGCGACGGCACCCTGACCGTGATTCATGAAGACGCCCCGGACAAATTTCAGGTGATTCAGAATGTTTCCACTCAGCCCGGTGCAAGGACATTGGCCCTGGATATGAACACACATCAGGTGTGGCTGGTCACGGCGGAATCCAAGTCCGCGCCGGAGTCGCAGGAAAAGCGGCGCAGAATCGTCGTCCCGAATACCTTCGCGGTGCTGATCGTCGGCAGGAACTGATTATTCCCGATTGCTCAAGTGTGTGCCGCTGTCGAGGCGCACACCATTTTCCAGTTCAGAAATTAACATACTCGTGACTCTCGCAGCGTAAGTTTATTGCATCTGGATAATACCAGCGTATTTTTGTCTTCGATCAGCCACTCGAAATCCTCGCCTTTCTCCATTTTGATGGCCTCCGCGATGGCGGTGGGCATCACCACCTTGAACGCGCGGTTGGTAGGCCGCTGGCCCTTTTGAATTTTCACTTTATATCCCATGTATATGCAGTTCCTTGTTATCCGCCGCCGCTTCCGGCGGCAGATAAGTTCTTGTTTATTTTGCAATGACGAAAATCTTTTCCAGAATGTTGTTGTTTTCGTTTGCTTCCGTGACCTTGCCCGTGCTGTCGGC
>CAIJKT010001183.1 GCA_903821255.1 uncultured Lentisphaeria bacterium
AAGGTATGTAACGAACCGGCAAACACAAAAGCATCCGGGAGAATCGCGAAGATGTAAAGGTTATTTTTGAACGGCTCCTAAGATAGTAAAGACATATTCCCTATTGAATATTAAGATTAAGATTGGCAAAACTGTAATGCAGGGAGACAAAAACAGATGAATATTTTAGTTATTGGCAGCGGGGGCAGAGAACATATTCTCTGCTGGAAACTCCGGCAGAGCGGCATGGTGAAGAAAGTCTACTGCGCCCCCGGCAACGCCGGAATCGCACAGGAGGCGGAATGCATTGATATTCCTGTGTCAGAACTTGAGCAACTGGCTGATTTCGCGGTAAAAAACGCGATTGATTTTACCGTCGTCGGCCCGGAAGCGCCGTTGTGCGACGGGCTGGTGGACGTCTTCAAGGCCCGCGGCCTGAAGGTTTTCGGACCTGACAGGGTCGCCGCGCAACTTGAAGGCAGCAAGACTTATGCCAAAGACTTTATGCGGAAATATAATATTCCCACGGCTGACGCCGGTACTTTCAGCGACGCCGGCCAGGCAAATGAATTTGTCTGCCGGAAATTCAGCGAAGGCGCCAAAGGCATTGTCATCAAGGCGGACGGGCTGGCGGCGGGCAAGGGCGTACTGGTCGCTTATGACGCAAAAAGCGCAACGGACTTCGTGAACTCATGCTTTGAAGGCGCCTTCGGCACCGCCGGCAGCAGAGTGCTGGTGGAGGAATGTCTTTTCGGCGAAGAGGCGTCAATTCTGGCGCTGTGCGACGGCAATACGATCGTTCCGCTGGTTTCCTCCCAGGACCATAAACGCGCCATGGACGGCGACCTGGGCCCGAACACCGGCGGCATGGGAGCTTATTCGCCGGCGCCGGTGGTGGATGACAAGATGATGACGGTCATCAAAAAGGATATCCTTGATAACTTTCTGCGCGGCGTGCAGCAGGAAAAACTGTATTTCCGCGGTATTATTTTCGTCGGCATCATGGTTACGGAAAACGGCCCGAAAGTGCTGGAATTCAATGTGCGGTTCGGCGACCCCGAAATTCAGGCGGTGTTGCGCAGGCTGGACAGCGACCTGCTGGATGTGATGATGAAAACCGCCGACGGCAGACTTGCCGAAGCGGAGATGAAGTGGTCTGACGATCCTTCCGTATGCGTGGTAATGGCTTCCGGCGGTTATCCCGACACTTATGCAAAAGGCTTTGAAATAACCGGGCTGGACGATGCGGCCGCCACCGGGGCAGTCGTTTTCCATGCCGGCACCGCGTTGAAAGACGGCAAAGTCGTCAATACCGGCGGGCGGGTGCTTGGCGTAACGGCTCGCGGGCGCTCCATCCGCGAGGCGATTCAGAACGCGTATGCCGCGGCCGGTAAGATTCACTGGCAGGACTGCTTTTACCGCAGGGATATCGGGCATCGGGCATTATCGAGAGAATGTAATAAATAAGCTGATTTCCGCAGCTTTCTGATTTGATATTTTTACGGTTAAGTCTATCTTTCTTAATTAAATTAATAAAACCATGGAGGATAAAATGGTTAGAATAGTGTTTTCACTGGTTGCGGCAATCGCATTGACGGCGGGTTTCACCGGATGTTCCACGGTCCGCAGTACTCAGACGTTTAACGGGATGGGCACTACAACCGCGCCGAAAGTTCAGACGATCGCCCATGTCAATTCTCAAATTTACGGAGCGTATCTGTTTAACGCGTTCCCGATCTTTTCCGGCAGTCCCAACGACACCGGGAAGACTGCCGCGTTCAGAGATACTGTCACGCTGGATAACGGCATGTATCTGCTGACCAAATCCGCCAGGGAAGACGGCGCCAACCGCGTGATTGACGTTCAATCGCATTATTCTTCCAACTGGTGTCCGCTTGGCTTCATTTTCTGGGTCAGGGAAATCCAGGTTTCGGGCACTGCGGTAAAGTAAGCTGCTGAAAGCAGAATTATGACAGGAGTCTTTGCCATCGGTAAAGACTCTTTTTTATTCGCCTTTTTTCTCTTTCTCTTTTGTCGTGTAGGGATAGGGAAGAAAATCTATTGTATCATCTCCGGCCAGTTGAATCAGGCTCTCGCCGATAGTGCTGACGTAGCGGAAGCTGTCCGAACTGACCGCAAACAGAAACAGCATGGAGGACGCCAGTTTCAGGATCTTTTCATTGCCCCAGAAATCCCATCCGTTTGTCTGTGTCTGCTGAATCAACTGCCAGCCGTTTTTCGGGGTCAGAATCTTGCCTTCGCTGTCGACCAGCGCGAATTCACCGAGCAGCCGGATTATTCTTACTTCCAGGTCACGCGACGCGGCGATCTCCCTGGCGATGGCGCACAAGATGAAATCCGCTCCGACGAGTTCCTCCAATACCGGCCCCAGGCAGAAATAATCGGCCTGAAGCTCATCTTTCGGCGATAACGTAAAACCGCATTTCCGCATGAAATAAGCCAGTTTCTCCAAAGTGGACGGATTATAGCGCTGGGCGGTTGCCAGCAGTTCGTTCCATAGGGACATAATGCTCCGCTCGGAGTCGTTATCATACCACTGCAGATGGACTTCAATCAGCCCCTGAACCATGCCGAGTTTCCGGTCTTTCACGATTTTCGCAAAATTTCTGCGGCGTCTTCTGACCGTGATGATTGCCTGAAGCTGATGAATTCTTTTCCGCAGCAGAACATTTTCGCTTTCCTGGTGATGGGCCAGATATTCTTCAAGCTCTTTTTCGTGCTTAAGCATTTCCGCCATCGCCGCCTGCGCGGTTTGCGGGTTTTCATCATCCAGCAGCTTGATCAG
>CAIJKT010001184.1 GCA_903821255.1 uncultured Lentisphaeria bacterium
CGAACGTCAATATTGTCATCGCCGCCAACTATGACTTTCCGGCCAATATCTCCAGCCGCGGCCGCGGGGTGAAATTCCCGATGTTCGACGAAATCCGCTGCCAGGAAATGGTCATGGACTTCCTGGTTTCAATGGGCATGACACACACACCGAACGATCTGGTTTCAGTAATTTCCGCTGACTATGTTGAAGAGTTCGGGCAGAAGAAATTCGAGGAACTCAGCCCGAGAACACTGATCCGCTATCTGGAAATCTATAAACGCGACCCGAAGAAGCGGAAACGCATGCTGGATCTTTCCAGAGCGGAACTGATTTCCCGCCCGGACGCGCAGGCGTTCTACGATTTCAATGTAAAGATCATGAAAATGCTTTACGGCGAAGAAGCTTTGAGCGTCCTCCGCGAAGAGAAACTGAAACAGTCCATGATAACTTAGTTCCGGATTGCCGGACATCTATTGCCATCATTCTGGACAATCCGGACACCCCCCCATGCAGAACTGCCCTGCCCGCACTTCCGCCTGCCGGTTAAGGTTTTCATTAACAACGACAAATAAACCGGACAAAGTTCATTCCTGACATTGGACTTCTTGGACAGAGAGCCGTCGAAGATGGCCAGCCATTCCGGACATTTCAGAGACCGATTGAGCATAAATGTTTCAAGATTTTCAAACAACACCTTCGATTACCGGTTGATGATTCCGTTAACTGACAACATTTCCGGCTTAAATAATTCCCAAAAGTCTTTACATATATAGTGCTTTTGTCAACCGGAAGTATAAAATCAGGTACAAAAGGACAAGATTTTTCAATATCAATTTTTACCGTGGGGCAGAGGTTCAGATGCTAGACCGCAGCGCCTTCCGGAAGAACAGCCTTGACCCGGCCGAAGGTATCGGGAATGGTAGCCAGTCCAATTGCCAATATCGGCTGTCTGCGGCAAGCAAAAATCAAAATATAACTAAAATATTCTTGAGACTATTGACAAAATCGCGATTTTGCATTATACTAACTATAGTAGCATGTATTACATTAATGTATTACACAAGGTAGACCATGCAGTCAACGAAATATACGGAAATCGGCGCGGCGATTGAAGCGTCGATAAAAAAAGGCGAATACTCAACCAAGCTGCCGCCAGTGCGGACGTTGTCCGAGCAATTCAAAGTGTCAACGCGGACGATGGGCAAGGCCCTGGAACTCCTGGAGCAGAAAGGCCTGATCATACCCAACGGTCCGCGGGGTATCTTCATCGCCGATCAGTCCTGCGGCGGCGCGGCGCGTCACAACAACGGGCTGATTGCATGTTTTCTGCGCTTGTACGATCCGATCAACGATTACGACAACTATTTTAACGAAGTAAATCAGGTCATTGAAAGCCGGTTGACGCACAAAGGGTTCAGCCTTCATAAGCCATGGCTCTGTCAGTTCCTGACGTGGGGCGCTATCATTGAAGGCGGCATGGCGACGCAGTTGAAGGATAAGGCGCTGGAACTGGACAGTTCCGTCGACGGCTTTCTGCTGGACGAGTGGATTCCGGATAACATCATTGAGGAACTGCGGCTGAAGTTGACCAAGCCCGTTGTGGTGGTCAACCGGAATTCCAGAGCCGGGGTTGACTCGGTATCACCGGACAATATCGGCGGAGCCCGGCGGGCGGCGGAGATCGCCTTGAAAATGGGGTACGAGACGTTTCTGGTGGGAAGAAACCAGCCTGTGGTTCAAAACTTTGAGGAGCGGACCAGTGCGTTTATTTCAGCGTTGCGGGATGCCGGCCGGCCGGAGGCGAGCATCATCGAATTCGAGTTCAATATCCGTCCTTATCAGGAGGAATTCGAGTCTCTCCGGCAATATATCGGCAACGGCAGCAGAAGCCTGATATTCACGCCCGAGGCGGGGTTTTCCCGATGGGCGGCTGACGCGCTGACAGGGCGCGGAATTGAAGTCGGCAAAGATACCGGAGTATTGTGCTTCGACTCGACAGGCGCGTCCAACAGGCGGAAACCGCGGCTGTCGGCAATGTCCGTGAATCCGCGGGACGTCGGGGCCGCGTCTGCGGATATCCTGATTGCCCGGATCAACCGGTTCCCCCTGGGGGAAAAAAAAAAATCATCCCCCGGAAGCGGTATTCAATATGGGAGAAACACTATGAATATGGATAAGGCATTTTACATTGGGAAAAATCATTTACGGAATACATTATTAAACAAGGGAGAGATGCTATGAGAAAGACAAGAAATTTTACGCTCATTGAATTGCTGGTAGTCATCGCGATCATCGCTATTTTAGCCGGCATGCTGCTTCCGGCGCTGAGCAAGGCCCGCGCCAGTGCGAGACAGGCCAACTGCCTCAATAATCAGAAGCAGATCGGCACGGCGGCGGCCATGTACGGAGATGACTACAGGGGGTATTTTCCCGGCGGCGTAACCGGGGGAGGAAATTTTTTTATCGGACTGGAACCCTACGTCAAAATAAAATGGACATATTCCGGCGACCCCGGACTCAATTCACGCAAGGCAAAAATATATTTCTGCCCGGAAGATACTTATCGGGAAGGTTTGTCCTCCGCGCCGGGCAATGTGTTTTTCTCCTATGCCCGCAATATCTATTGCGGCTCGGAATCAGCGGGAGCTTTTAAGAAGATTTCGCTCATAAAGAAACCCTCCATAATGCTTTATATGTTTGACTGCATGAGCAAGGTAACCGGGCAGGAAGGGTGGCCGGTGCAGTTCGGCATGAACACCTGGCCGTTTAAAACCAGTGCCGATCCACTGCTGGGCGGAGACTTCAGGCATAATAATATGTTGAACGGATTGTACGTTGATATGCATGTCGAGCGCATCAATTTCAGGACCATTTACGGCTCGACCAGTAAATACACTTACCAATAAAAGCGGGGACCGCGTACATGAGAAACAAGACCAGATTGATTTCATCCCTTAAAGCATCCTCGATCTGCCTGTGGGTGCTGACATTCGGCCATGTCTCGGCGGTGGAACTGCCGCTTGTCCTGAAAGGCGGGGGGAAAGTAAATTGTGAAATTGTCGTTCCTGAAGAATCCGGGCCGGTGGCGGCATTCGCCGGGCGGGAACTGCAAACGTTCATGTCTAAATCGCTGGGCGGAGACGTTCCCATCGTCAAAGCGCCAGGCGGAACCAGAACCGCCGTCATTCTGGGAAACTGTCAACTCACCCGCGCCGCCGGGATTGACGTCGCGAAATTCCCGCGGGACGGCTTCGTTATCAGTACCGCCGGCAAAAATATTTTCATCGCCGGCCGCGACGACATGAAGGTCAAGCCGGAAAACACCATGAACTCTGTCTGGAAAGTCTATTACGAACGGGGAACGCTGTTCGGCGCGTATGATTTTCTGGAACGTTTCTTCGGCGTCCGCTTCTTTTTCCCCGGCGAGACCGGCACGGTAGTTCCAAGGCATGAGGTGCTGACGGTTCCGGAGAACATTGATATTTCCGAGAAACCGGATTACAGCGTCCGCATGGCCTCGTGGAACGGCGATACTTGCGGTCCGCTGGATTGGATCCCGGATAAAAAGCAATGGTATGCGGAAAAAAACCTGATGTATTACCGGCTGAGGCTGGAAACCGACTATATTCCGTCCTGTCACGGACTGGTCAGGCTCAATCTTGTAGAGCGCTTCGGCAAAAGTCATCCCGAATATTTTGCGCTGATGCCCGACGGCCGCCGCTATAAGGAACCTGATATGCCGCACTCCGGACAACTCTGTCTCAGCAGCGGCGTGAAAGAGGAAATCTATAAAGACGCAGTAGCATATTTCTCCGGTGAAACTGCGAAATCACGCGGCATCTGGGACAAGGATGAATGGCCGGTTATGGCGGCGTATTCCAAATACTTCGACCTCATGCCTCAGGATGGCTTTTACTGCTGCAAATGCGACAAATGCCAGGTTCATTTCAGCAAGGGGCCGCAGGCGACTTCCGAATTCATCTGGCAATATGTGATCGACATCGCCGAAAAACTCAGGAAAGACGGTTTTGATGCGGACGTGACAATGATGGCCTACAGCCCTTACCGTATTGTTCCCGCTGACAATATCCCTGGAAACGTCGTGGTGAAACTCGCGCTCGGCGGCCCCTGGTACATGAAGAAAGGGGATTCTTTTCAACACGAGTTGAAGGACATTGATGCGTGGACTGGCAAAATGGGTGATACCAAACTCACCCTCTGGAACTATCCCTGTAAATTTGCCAAGCTGGCGATTCCCGACGTTCCGCACACAACACCCCAAGCCGTCGGCGGGTATTATCAACGTCTGGGCAATAAGATTCGCGGCGCGTACATGGAGTCGAATGCCGAAACTCCTGCTGTCATAAAATACAGCCACGGTTATCTCAATACCTATATTTTCAGCAAGGTCGCATGGAACAATGGCGTTGACATCGAAGCGTTACTGAAAGACCACCATCAGAAGATGTTCGGCGCGGCCGCCGCGCCGATGGGAAAAGCGTTCGAGAAGTTCGAGAAGAACTGGCTCGAGATCGTTGGCCGGCCGGTGGAGACCCCGCTCGGCCCGCAATTCGTGCCACTTTCGGATTACGGTATCTGGGAGAAGGTGTATTCATCTGACGAAATGGCGGAGCTTGAGGGATTGTTCAATACTGCCGAAAAGGATACCGCAAATGACGCCGAGGCGCTGGCACGGGTGATGTTCATCCGCGGGGAATTCCTCGCGCCGCTGCAAAAACGGAGAAATCAGTATCTTGCCAATCAAAAAGCCATCAATGATCTGCGCTTCTCCGCGAAAGCGGTTCCGGCTGGCACGAAAATCATACTGGACGGCAAACTTGATGACGCCGCATGGACCGCCGCCGCACCGATACCCCTGGTTCCCCACGCTGACGAAAAAGGAGCCAAAGATACCGTCAGAACAACAGTGAAAGCCGCACGTGACGCGGAGAATCTTTATTTCGCGTTCGACTGCGAAGAGCCGGAAATGGTTAAACTCGTTTCCTCAAAACGCAGTCACGACGACAAAGAACTGTGGAAAGACTCGGAAGTTGAGATATTTTTGAACCCCTCCGGCGACCGCGATGAATACTATCAAATCATTGTCAATGCCGACGGCTCCGCTGCCGACTACCGCTGCAAAAAATACACAGGACAGAGCGACATAAAATGGGACAGCGGCGCGACGGCTGTGACATTAAAGGGAAACAAATCCTGGACAGCGGAAATCGCCATCCCGCTGAAAAACCTTGCCGGATTCAGTGCGGAAAAAGATTTCCCGGCGAACTTCTGCCGGAGCCGGACGCTGACCGGAGATAGTACCAAGCTCGTCACACTTTATACATGGTCGCCGTTCCTCCGCGGCGGATTCCATGATCTGGACAACTTCGGCTACATAACTTTCAAAGGCGTCAAGTCCGGCAACATCATCGGGAACAGTTCCTTTACCGACGAGGTCCGCTACAACACCTGCGGACCGTGGATACTGCCTCAGGCAAAGAATCTCAAACCGTTCGAGTCCTGGAAGATCAACAAGGATGCTTTTACCGAAAGCGGCAGGAGTCTGTCCATCACTATGACCCCGCCGGCGGACGACATATTTTCAGCCACCCAGTATCTGCCGGCGCTGAAACCGGATACCGAATATCTGTTGTCTTTCGCGGTAAAAATCGAAGGATTGAAGTTGGAGAATCCCCAATACGCCGGTGTGGTTGTGAACGTCTGGGATGAAAAAAATCGCTGGTTTCCCAACAATTATTACACGACGGACATGCCCTGGACGCGGCAGGGGTTCACCTTCAGGACCGGGCCGGAGACGAATAAAAAATGTCGTTCCTATATCCGGTTGACTTTGTCCAGGGCTTCCGGCACGGCCAGTTTCGGCGACGTGAAGCTGGTGGAAGTTATCAAATAAACTGTTCAGGTTCCGGCTAAAGCGGGGGGAGCGAGGCTCTTCTGGCGGCGGCGATGAATGAACGGCACTTATCTTCAATCAAATCGCCGGTCAGCGGGTCTTTCAGCATGGAACAGGCGTCAACGCCGAAAGGCTTGAACGTTTGAACGGCATCCGCCACGTTTTCAGGCGACAATGCGCCGGCCAGAATAACCGGCAGCGGACATTTTCTCATAAAAGCGGAAACTGCCTCCCATTTGTGGGAGTTGGCCACGCTGCCGCCCACATGCGCCGGACTGCGGTTGAAGCAGTCGAATGTCACTGCGGCAATCCGGCCGAAGTAATCATCCAGACAGGGCATGACATTCTGGGTATTAATGTACGCGGTAAGAATAATCTTGCCGTGCTTGGGCATGATGCCGGACAATTTTTCTATTTCAGGCACGGAGATGGAGCCGCAGATTTGAACCGTATAGATGTCGGCGCGCCGCAGGATGTCCATGATTTGCTCGGACTCGGTAAGATGCGTCACGATCACCGGGCAGACATAGGGGGGAAGCATTCCGGCCAGACGCGCCGCGCTGCTGGGCAGAATGAACGAAGAAGCGCGGTGCAACTGTCAGACCAGAAATCCGATTGCATCAGCCCCGCAGATTACGGCCATTTTCATTTCTGCTTCATTCTGGATACCGGAAATTTTAATTCTCATCAGACGTTCAACTCCCATGCTTTTCGAATACCCTGTAAAGTATAGTCATTTCCGCCATATTCAATCTCCGGAATATAATCTGTAAAAAACTTGCAGTCGCCGCCGACTCCGACCAGGCGCACTGTTTCATCGGGGAAAAGCGCCTTGATGTCGGCAATAAGTTCTCTGGCGCTGCCAATGGCGCCCCGGTCAATCCCCAGACGCATGGCGTCAACGGTGTTGGTTCCGGCAGCGGCGGGCAGATCGTCAAAAATGGGTATCAGCGGCAACTGGGCGGTGTAGTTGTGGAGGGATTGCCGCAGCAGCAGCCGTCCCGGCGCAATCGCGCCGCCTCTGAAAACCCGGCAGGCGTCAACAATATCGTAAGTGATCGCGGTGCCGAAGTCGAGGCATACTGCCGGAAGTTCCGAAGTATCGGCCAGGCGGATAATATTCGCGATCCGGTCGCTGCCAAGCGTCGTGGTATCAACCAAATGCATATTCAGCCCGGTACGGCAGGCTCCGTCCAGCCAGAAAACATCCCTGCCGGAAAGCTTTTTTCTGACATCCGGAACAACCGTGGACGCGGCGCAGGGAATGCCGTCAGGAATCATGGAAGAGTCTATTTCCCCGGTGGGCAGAGTCCTGATCCCGGAAATCACGCCGCCGGAATATAATCCCGTCTGTGTATTTGTATTTCCAATGTTCATCAGAAAAATCATGGACAGGCCTGCTTTTTTATCACTTGCGCGTTTTCAGTTTTCATAAACCGGCAAGACGGTTAAAGGCATTTCTCAGATAAACTTGGCAAGTTCCGGCTTGGCCCCGATCTTCTGCACGAGCTCTTTAATCCGCTGTGCCGATTTGGCGTTGCAGATCAAAGTGGCGTCCTCGGTGTGAACAATGATCAGATCCTCAACGTCAATCGCGGTGATCAAGTGCTTGGAGTCACCCACGACAATGCAGTTTTTAGAATCAATACACTCAAAAAGTCCGCGGACAACATTATTATTCTCGGTGGGGCGTATCTGGTTTCTCAGCGCAGTCCAGCTACCGACATCATCCCAGTCGAAAGAGCATTCCGCAACCACGACATTATTAACTTTTTCCATGACGGCGTAGTCAATGGAAATCCTGCTGCATTTTTCATAACGATCGCGCAATTCGGCTTCAATGCCGCCGGCGGCTTCGGCTTTTTCAAAAGCGACCGCATCTTTGTAAAGGGTGGGCGCATGCTGTTTAAGCGCTTTCAAGATGGTTCCGACAGTCCATATAAACATGCCGCTGTTCCATTTGTAACACTTTTCCGCAAGAAATTTTTCCGCAACTTCCAGATTGGGTTTTTCCTTAAACCCGATGCTCTTGAAAAAACGGGTTTTCAGTTTTCCGGGAATTTCTTCGCCGCAATGAATATAGCCGTAGCCGGTGCTGGCAAATGACGGATTGACGCCGATGGTGACGATGTCGCCGCGGGATGCCACTTCCGCGCTGTCAGCCAGAACCTCCAGCATGGAATCAATGTCGCGGATTACATGGTCGGAAGGCAGAAGCATCATCACGGCATCGTCATTTCCGGCACGGGCCTTCACAATTCCGGCGGCCAGGGCGACACACGGAGCGGTATCTCTGCCGACCGGTTCGCCGATGATATTTCCAGGCGGAAGCTGGGACAGCAGGGACTGCATGGGGGCGACATATTCATGGTTGGTGATAACGATGATATTTTCCGTTTTGACCAGCGGGAGCAGGCGCTCCACGGTTTGTTCGATAAGTGTGAGATTGCCAATCAGCCGCAGCAACTGTTTCGGATGCGATACGCGGCTTTGCGGCCAGAAGCGCTCTCCTTTGCCTCCGGCCATGACAATAGCGTAAAAATTATCTTTACCCATTAAGAAAACCTCTGTTGATTAAAATTAAACCGGAAAAAGCGTATTTTTCCGGTTTGCAAGCTTATTTACCGAGTTTATCAATGATCTTCGTCAGCGGCATGAAAAGCGCGATAACGATTGTACCGACGATTACGGCCAAACCTACGATCATCAACGGTTCAATCATGGAAGTCAGCGCACCTACCGCGTTATCTACTTCGTCTTCATAGGTATCCGCGATTTTTTCAAGCATTTCCGGCAGCTTACCGGTTTCTTCGCCTACTTCAATCATACTTATAACCATCTGGGGGAAGATAGCTGACGCGCCAAGCGGCGCCGCGATGCCTTCCCCTTCTTTTACGGCGTCATGCACTTTACCGACAGCGTTTGAAACCACTTCGTTACCGGCGGTTTCCTTAATAATATTCAGCGCATTAAGAATCGGAACGCCGGAAGACATCAGGGTGCCCAGGGTTCTGGAGAACCGGGAGATCGCGGTCTTGGAAATAATCGGACCGAACAGCGGCATATTGTATTTCACCCAGTCAATACCATATCTGCCCATTGTGGTTTTGTTCGTAACTTTATATGCCACAAATATGCCAAAGCCGGCGACGCCGACCAGCCATATCTGCTCCTGCAGAATCTTGCTGATCAGCATGACGAACTGGGTCAGTTCCGGCAGCGGCTCCCCGGCCAGCAGTTCGTCGAATATCTTTTTAAAGTTAGGTACGATGAAAATCATCAGGCCGGATGTAACCAGCATCGCGATCGAGAAAACGACGGTCGGGTAAATCAGCGC
>CAIJKT010001185.1 GCA_903821255.1 uncultured Lentisphaeria bacterium
CACATCGGATTCTTGATCAACATCTGTGCGCACGGACGTAACCGTGCCTTGATAGTAAATCATGTCAGAAAAGTAAGGCTCAATTATAGCCCATGCAATGATCGCGCCAATCATGCCAACAACCATGAAAACAAGCCAAGTCTGATAATACCACACCCTTCCACGGTCACGAGTTACACCCGGCTCGCCGCGCAAACTCATCTGCCGTTTTAGCAAATCATCAACATGGCTGCTGGTTGCCTCTTCCTTTGTAATGCGAATTGGGCCGTCAGGATTATCGTTCATTTTTTTACTTTGTGGTTGGCGACTTTATAGCCCGGCTATCTGTATTTGTGGTTATGCTATCCACATTTGTCGAGTTTCGGTTTTCCATCTCCTGTTTCAGAGCGGCCTCTTTAGCAGCTTTTTCTGCCGCCTCCTTTTTAAGCATATCCTCCTCAACCAAGATGGCGTTCAATTCATCTGGAACTTTCCATTCCAAAACCCCAACGCCGAGCATAACAGTTTTATCACCAACTTGAATGGGAATTGAATAGGCTGATTGAAGACGCGGTGGCTCTATTTGAGAGGCGTAGGTTCTAAAGATAAAATAGCCAATGCCACAAAGCACCGCGATGCAGAATACAGAACCGCAAAATAGCATATAGTTATGCTGCCATGCTCTTTGTTGATCTACAGTTTGGATTAACTGGCTAAGTCGCGTTTCAAGTCGCGAAATATCGTCGCTTGTTGCATCTGATGAGTTGCTTGATGCCTTTCCCTTTTCCGAGGTGACTTTACTACGAACAGGAACGCGACACGGTTGCTCTCGACCGTCAAGCCAATACTTCGGCAGGTAACGGATTCCTTGCGGTGTGTTGATGCAGATTGCCACGGACCCAGTTAACGGGTCAGTTACCAAAGCGATTTGAGCGGGACCTGGGAAGAAATTCTTTTGTATGAAAAGATCCATTTCGGAAAACTCCACACCGAATCCCGGATGCGTGTGATACCAGCCGACTATCTTTAATTGTGGATAATCACGCTCCAGCGTTTTATGAATGGTATTCCAAGTGTTTTGGGTGAATGTTACATGCGTGCTGGCTTCGCTTGCAGCATCACCCCGTATTATAGCCGCGATATGGACAAATATTCCCTCGGCATCTTCGCAAGTCTGTCCAATAAGAACACCGCAGACTTCTACTTCAAGAGACTCCTTGGCATGGGCAACTAATTCAGCATTTGCGCGACGTTCAACTGCCACACGCAGCGCAACATCTGCACTGCGTGGTCCTGGAAAATCACGGCGCAAAGGTCTCGATCCTTCAACGTCTGTTTGAATTGTAATTTTCTCGGTGGCTAACCAAGATTCAGGTTCAACAGCGGCCTCCTTTTGAGCGGGCTGCTTATCTGTGTTATTTGGATTGTTGTTCAAAGCAATTCTCCATCGTTCGGTGTTCTGATTTCTTGTTAATGCCAATCAGCGGATTATCACCCGATATTTCAAAACCCAAACACTTTTCGCCATGACGAGCCCAGACAATGTCCCAAGTAGGCAATCCAATTTCACGAGGTGTTTTTGTCATGAGATCGCTTCCCGGAGGAATTGAGTGAACAAATACCGGAGAGCATTCTTCATTGCATTTCGGGCAGCGCAGTTGATCTTCGTGAATCTTTTCCGCAGGCTTCATAACGCTCATTACATGATTACATGCAGGACATTCAAGTCGCTCCACCAACTCGCGGGCTAAATCAATGGCGTCCACTCCTCCCAAACGATGTATTGCTGTCTCCCATATCAATGACAGCGGCGAGTTCGAGTCAGCCTGGTCTAGCGACTCAACAATCGGAGGTGCGTCGTGCCAAGGGCATTCAGGGTTGACCGGGTAATTGATGGTGTAAGAGGAATGACCGGCACCATCAAAAATCAAGCCTTTGCCTAGCATCGCCGGCAGACCATGCACATGCTTCACCATTTCAGCGACCTGCATCGCCCCGATAATGGAGGCAGTCGTTGGAGTCGTGGGAGTGCCGTGGTTTGCCAGCGCCCGGCGCGCCAGAAGCGAACAGGAGCGGCGTTTGTTCACCAAGTCCCAATCCACTTGGCTCATGGTGCATTCATAGCAGGCAGTGCGCGGCGGGGCGAAACCTCGAACAATCCCCTGAAGCACCTCAATTCCGCCGTCGAACCACGGTTTGCCTAATCGCGCGCAGACAGAGTTAACAAACACTCGCGCTTCACGGTTGTCCAGCGCACCGATAACCACGTCCGCCCAGCGAAAAAATCCTAATCCGACATCGGACATCACGTTGCCAACCACAGGCATAATCTTCAGGCCATGGTAAATTTGTCTCGCTGATTGAGCGGCGCATTCGGCCTTGGCTTTTCCTTCATCAGATTCGCGAAAGAGGATGGACCGACTCAGGTTGCTGATCTCGACGTTGTCCATATCCACCACCACCACATGCCCAACGCCAAGCATTGCAAGGTTCTTGATAACTTCATTCCCTAATGCGCCGGCGCCGACAACAAGCACCCGTGTTCTAGCAAGCAGGTCTTGATTCCACCACTCAATGGCTTCCAACCGCGCGAATCGACCTTCTTTGATCTCGATGTGCGCGGTCTTTGGCATACATTCTTAAAAGAGTGACGGGCTTTCACACCTGCTGCAATACGTTATGGCCAGCGGTTATTTCAGGTTGAAGTCGTAATTCATCGCCGTTCAAGACATTCGCCTGACTGAAGGTTTGATAATCTAGCAATTGTGAGCCAGTGCGACGATGATGCAATTTGTAACTCATTAACTGTCCGTCAGGACTGTTAAGCGGAAGGTTCATACGCTCGATCAGCACCA
>CAIJKT010001186.1 GCA_903821255.1 uncultured Lentisphaeria bacterium
CCACCCTGCACGCTTCCAATGCCACCCAGACCATCAACCGTATCCTCGACTTTTTCGAACAGGGCGAGCAGCCCGCCATCCGGGAGGCGCTGGCGTTGAATCTGGCGGCAATCATATCGCAGCGGCTGATACCGAAAGCCATCGGCACCGGCCGCGCCCCCGCCTGTGAAATCATGATTAACACTCCGATGATCACCAAGCTGCTTCAGGAAGACCGCCTGGAAAAACTGCCCATGGCGGTTGCCGCCGGCCGTAATGACGGCATGCTGACATTCAATCAATGCCTCTATGATCTGGTGGATAACGGGATTATTACGGAAGAGGACGCGCTGGAATCATCCGACAACCCGGAAGCGCTGAAGATGAATTTCCAGGGCATTTTCCTATCCGCCGGAGATAATCAGATTATCGGCTGAAGATTAATCGTCATTGCGTCTGTTCAGCGACAAAATCAAACTCAATAAATGGGCCATGGCTACGGCGGCGGACGCGACATAGGTCATGGCGGCGGCGCTGAGCACTTTTCTGGCAGGCTCCAGTTCATCCTTCTCCAGGATATTGCAGGAACCGAGAAGGCTGAGCGCCCGGCTGCTGGCATTGAACTCAACCGGCAGCGTGATCAGATAAAAAGCCACCGCGCAGGAAAACAGGATTATACCCAGGTGCATCAGCACCGGTATGTGAAAAAAGAACCCGCCGATGGCCATCCATGGTCCCAGCGTGGACCCGATGTTGGCGACAGGAACCAGCGCCCCGCGCAGCCCCAGCGCGGCATAACCGACTTTGTGCTGGATGGCATGCCCGGTTTCATGCGCCGCCACGCCAATCGCCGCGACAGAGGTGCTGCCGTAAACTGACTCCGACAAACGCAGGGTGCGGCTGGACGGATCGTAATGATCGGACAATTCACCTTCCACCGGTTCCACCGGAATATCAGTCAGGCCGTTGTCATCGAGAATCATCCGCGCCACTTCAGCACCGGTCAGACCGCGGGCATTACTCTGCTGACTGTAATAGTTGAAAGTAGATTTCACTTTAAACTGGGCGTACATCGCAAACATGAAAGCCGGCAGAACCAGCACAATATCATAAATATTAAAAAACATATCAAAACTCCTTGTTATCAATTCTTGAACGTATAATATAGGATTTAAACCACATTAAATCAATAGCGTGATATCTGAAATATATTACTGCGAACGGTGGACGATTACACCGTCCTGAAGCTGGACTACTGAATCCGCCAGCGCGGCTATTTTATGGTCATGGGTGATCATAATGATGGTTCTGCCGTTCTGTTCGCCATGCAGTTCCTGAAAAATTTGCAGTATTCCGGCCCCGGTTTTGGAATCCAGGTTGCCGGTGGGTTCGTCGGCCAGGATCATGTCCGGGGAATTGATCAATGCCCGCGCAATCGCGGCGCGCTGCTGTTCGCCGCCTGAAAGTTCCGCCGGATGATGTTTCAAGCGGTCTTTCAAACCGACTCTTTCCAGCATAAACTCCGCTTTTTCGACCAGACCGCCCCGGGTCAGCCGCCCGAGCATTCCCGGCAGCGAAACATTTTCCAGTAAATTAAGTTCCGGCAGCATGTGATAGGCCTGGAAAATAAATCCGATCCGCTCGTTGCGGAAACGGTTGGCCTGCCTGCTGCCGAGTTTGGCATAGTCGATGCCGTCACAGACGATCCGGCCCTTGTCGGGCTGTTCCAACGTTCCGAGCAGATTAAGCAGGGTGGTTTTGCCGCTGCCGGAGGCCCCGAGCAAAGCAGTCCAGGAACCTTTTTTCACCTGTAAATTGACGCCGTTCAGCACCTGGATGCTTTTTTTGCCCATCCTGTAGCTTTTATATACATCAGAAGTTTCGAGAAAATAGCTGGTGTCTTCAGTCATGTATTGCTCCTTATTCGCGCAACGCTTTAGCGGGGTCGAGTCTGGCCGCGCGCCACGCCGGGATCACCCCGCCGAGCGTGCACAGCAGTATGGAAACCACGACAATAAAAACGATGTCGCCGGTAACGATATGCGCGGGAAGTTCATTGAAATAGTAAAACTCCTTCGGAAAAAGCTCCTGTCCTGAAATCTTGGAAA
Organism: uncultured Lentisphaeria bacterium; assembly: GCA_903821255.1. The sequence goes on from CAIJKT010001186.1 coordinate 2,088, forward strand.
CCAGGCGCAGGATGTCGTTGCGGTAATAAACCACCCCGATACCCATGAGAGTTCCGCAGACGCTGCCGATCACCCCGACCATCAAGCCCTGCATAATAAACAGCCGCATCACGGTCCCTGAAGACGCGCCGACAGCTTTCAGCAATCCGATCTCGCGGGTTTTCTGGACGACGACCGTGATCAGAGTATTGGTGATGCTGAATGCCGCCACCAGCACGATGAACACCAGCAGGAAGAACATCATATTCTTTTCCACCGCCAGCACCCCCAGCAGCCGCTGGTTGATCTGCTTCCAGGTGAACACCCGCATTGACGGGATTTTCTGGCGGATGGCTTCGGCGGAAACTTCGATCTGCATCGGGTCTTTGACCCAGCCGTAAACGCAGTTTGCCGCCCCCCAGGGCAGTTCGAACAGTTCGTCGGAGTCTTCCAGGTTCATAAAGAGGATATTCTGGTCGAAGTCATATTTGCCGAACGAATACAATCCGGAAACTTTAAATTCCTCCGGCAGATAGATGTCTTTGGTCTTGGCCATCTCAAATGATCCGTCTTTTTTCACGTCGATCATTCTCGCCAGCTTGGACGGGGAATGCACCAGAATCTTGTCACCGACGCCGACGCGCAGTTCGTCCGCGATGGAGGAGCTCAGGATCACTTCATTTTTAGCCAGGCTGTATTTCCCGGCGACCATGAAGTCTTTAAGTTTGAAAGAATCCTTGACCTGGCCGGGATTGAAGCCGATCACGGCTTTAGGCACAAAAACTTTATCTTTCTGAATCAGCGCCGGCTGATTGACGATGGCCGCGCCCTCGCCGCCGACAGACTTGAGTGCCTTGAGGACAATTTCCGGTTCCCGGATGCCGCCGAAGTCGTTATAAATCTGCAGATGGGCGCGGGTCTCCAGCAGCTTATCCCGCATCAGGTCGGTGAAGCCTGTCATTACCGCCAGCACGACGATCAGCACCGCCACGCCGAGCGTAACTCCGACAATCGAAATGCAGGTAATCACGGAAACAGTATTGCGTTTCGGTTTCAGGTAGCGCCGCGCCAGAAATAATTCAGTCCGGATATTATTAATCAAGTTTTAAAGCCTCTATTTAAATTGAATTTATAATATAGCCCTATTTAACGATATTTTAAAACGGTTATTGAAAATTCTGTTTTAGGCACGATATTTATAAGTTGATTATAACAGATTGGAGCATTGATATTTTGAAAGCGATAAACGACGGATTCCGTATGAAGAAGACTGAGAAGAAACCTGAACTGCTGGCGCCTGCCGGAAATCTGGCCTGCGCACTGACCGCTTTTGACTGCGGCGCCGACGCGGTCTATGCCGGTTTGAGCAAGTTCAACGCCAGAGAGCGCACTGAAAACTTTTCCATGGAGGAAATGTCCAAACTTATCGCTTACGCCCGGCTGCACAACCGGAAAGTTTATGTCACCCTGAACACTCTGATCAAAGAATCCGAACTGCCGGAACTGGTGCAGCATCTCGCCGGACTGGCGCGCCTGCAGCCGGACGCGGTCATCGTGCAGGACATTGGCGTACTGCGGATCATCCGCGAATACTTCCCGTCGCTGAAAATTCATGCCTCCACCCAGATGGGCTTCCACAACTCGCCGGGCATTGAACTGGCCGCTGAACTCGGTGCTTCCCGCGTAATCATGGAACGCCAGGTCACGCTGGAAGAATTGCGCAAGATCAAGGCAAAGTCGCCGCTGGAACTGGAAGTTTTTGTTCATGGCGCACTCTGCTGCTCCCTTTCCGGACAATGCCTCTTTTCCTCATGGATGGGCGGCTGGAGCGGCAACCGCGGTAAATGCAAACAACCCTGCCGCAGACGGTTTTTCAGCCGCTCCGGCAACGGATTTTTCTTTTCCACGAAGGACCTCTATACTTTAGAGATGATCCCTCAGCTCAAAGAGATCGGCGTGGCGTCGCTGAAGATTGAAGGGCGTCTACGCAAGCCCGATTATGTCATGAATGTCGTTACCGCCTACCGCATGATTCTTGACGCGGAAGGCACTCCCGACCAGGATTTGATCAA
>CAIJKT010001187.1 GCA_903821255.1 uncultured Lentisphaeria bacterium
CAATGAACAAAATCAGAAGAAGGATGCTGCCGGGCGGACTGGTGAATCATCCGGTGCTGCGTCCGGTGCACCGGAAACACCGCGCGCTGATACGGGCAGGGATCGCATTATCTATCGCTTTTGATCTCTTCATTGGCAGCCCTTCCGGCTATACGCTTCTGGATATGGCTCGGGCAATCATGAACGCCGGAAGATATGCCATCAGCAGACTCGTGATATTGGAAACGTCTATTGTGTCAATCCTGTCAGATGGTTGGATCAGAGAAACATGGAAAACTGTTTTACTGTGTCAGTTGCTGAATCAGTTCATCCCTGATTTTTTTCCATGTTTTTGCCGTCATTGATTTTAGCTGCATGACAATATCCTTTTGTGGAACTTCAACCACATCCCCGCAGATATAGTCCGGTATCTTTTTCATATACTCGGCTTTAGCGCCACTGGTGCAATGGTCCATGTATGCCTTGGTCATTTCCGGTGAGAAGTGGCCGAGTACCGATTGAACAACCGGCACTGGCATATTGTTGATCGCGGCCAGATATGCGAAAGTATGGCGCAAGCTGTGGACATCCTTGACTGATGATGCTCTGGACCGGCCCGGCGCAACACGATTGGATTCGATGTCAAGGCTTTCCAGGAATGTTGTCACATCCTTGCCGATGCGTGAACCGTTATTTGTATAAATGTGTTGCAGTTCAGGGAAACAGTATTCGCCGTCATGTGGTAATGCGGCTAGATACTTGTGCAGGCCTGGCAACAGCGGGATGCTTACTTTCTTGCCGGTTTTCAGAAGTATTCGATTGACAATCCAGCCAGTCTTGAGGTTTATCTCATTCCAGCGCAACGTGCAAATATCGCCCTCGCGCAAGCCGGTACTTATGCCTGTCAGGAATAGCGGATAGAGATAGGTGTCTTTGCTTTTCTCTCCGATTAGCTTGAGTTCTTCAGGAGTGAATGCCTCACGCGCCACAGTATCTTTTTTCTGATTCTGGATCGTCGCAAATGGGTTCTTGTGCATTTCCGCACGTTCCTGCAATACTTCGAATACCATTTTAAGCAACGTTAGGCAGTCATTAACCGTGGCAACAGCCAATGTTTTTAGCTTATTTTTATGACTGATAGTCTTTTTGCCGAGCTTGTATTTCACCGTTTTATTATAGCGGCCATGCTGACGAAGGTATTGAATATACTCCTGGGCATGTATGGTCGTAACCATGTTCATCTGCTCAATATCAGGATACTTGGCTGACATGAATGCCACAAAATCGTCAAACTTGGCACGATTAGTATGTAAACGTTTTTCTCCTGTAGTGGAGCGTCGCGGGATTTTCAGAAATTCATCGAAAGCATCTGTCAGTGGAATGGATTTGCCAAAGCAAACTGACTGTACTTTTTCCGCCAGCTGGACAACAGCCTGCTTGCCTTTTAATTCCTTAATTTTATCAGCTTCAAATTTCTTTGCATCTTTCTCATTGGTCTTACCGGTTGACCCCCGAATGCGCTCCCCATTGCACATAAAAGAATAATGCCACAATTTTTCACGCAGATATAATGACATGATTTATTTTCCTTTTATACTGTTATGAACTTTAGAAAACCATAGTGAAATTAATATACACTCAAAAACCCATTTTGTCACAATTTTTACAAAAATACCACTATAACAATTCCACAACGAAGACAGCAAACAGCCATAAGGTGTTTGTTTTGAAGGAGATAAAATGGTGGAGCTGAGGG
>CAIJKT010001188.1 GCA_903821255.1 uncultured Lentisphaeria bacterium
AAACATTTCCAGGCATTTTCCGCCTTCCGCTTCCGCATGAATGGTCAGGACATTAAGTTTGCCGGGTTTCAGCAGGGAAAGCATGTAATCATTATAATTCGCATCGGTGATGCCGTTGCGGCCCAGCACCTCGTCATAAGTCGGCAGCGTTACCGGCACTTGCACTTGGTCAAGCGGTTTGCCGTTAACCACCGGGCGGAAAATGAAATCGCCGCGGCAGTCGCTGTTGTAGTTGAACGGCAGTTTGCTTTTTTCCAGCAATACAGGATCAGTGCAGCGCCAGCCGGGCATGGCGGAACTCACGGGCGCCTGTCCGGTTATTTGCGTAAGCAGATCGCAGCCTTTTTTGAACGTCTCAAAAAGTTTTTGCGCGGACATTTTTTCAACGTCAGCCTGAAGCTGGTGATGATCCCAAGCATGAAGGCCGATTTCGTGTCCGGCATCGGCGGTGTTTTTGATGACATACCCCAGCCGTTTGCCGATCTGCGGTCCCGGCCAGCAGGTTCCCATTAAAATAATCTCCGGGCCGTACAGACCGGCGGCATTGGTGCGGAGCATTTTCCAGAAAAAAGCCGGTTTCAGCAGACGCCACAGATGGCGGCCCATATTATCCGGTCCGACCGAGAAATAGAAAGTTCCGGTGATCCCGTGTCTGGCGAAAAGGTGGCAGAGACCGGGAACCCCGATCCTGGTTCCGCGGAATGTGTCAACGTCAATTCTCAGCCCGATCTTCATTTCCCGCCACCAAATTTGAATAAAACCATATCGTCTTTTTTGACTCTGCTTTCGAAGATTATCTTGACGTTCTTCAGCGTGGCCATTGCGGTTTTTTCCGCAAGGAAGACGGCTTTATCAACACCCCGTTCATCCTTTATTTCTTCCATATCTTCAATGCTGTTGACAACAGGAATTCTTTTGCCGAAATAAAATACCGCGCCGCCGCTGACTCTTTCGGTCGGGTAATACAAATATAATTGACGGTCCTTGTCTTTGTCGGTCTCTTTCTGCGCCGCGTTAAAAACCGCATCCAGCGAATAAACCGGATTACGGGATTTTAAAATTACCGCGTCAATAGCCACGTAGTTTATTGCGATACCGAAGAAAATACCGGCGGCAATCAGTTCCGGATGCCGTCCGTATCTGCCGAAAAGGCCGAACAGGATCAGTCCGGCGGAAGCCAGCAGGCAGAGAATTAAATTATCCGAGGCAAAAACCGGTTGTCTCAGTATTCTCGCTATGACAAACAATACCAGCGGCGAGACGCAGACGATGCCCGCCAGGATTGCGGCGACGATCCGGATAATCAGCTTAATATTGATTTTTTCCGGCAGTTTTAAGGTGCCTTCAATAATCGGACCGATAAAAGTGCCGATCATTATTGCTTCCGCAGCATAAAGCGGAAGCACATAGACCTGCCGTTTGCCGGCGGCAATGGAGAGCAGAATAAAAGGGATCACCATCCAGCATAACATAAACAGCGAATTTTTGTTCAACGTTTTTTTCGCTCTGATAAAATGAAAGACCATTGCAAACGGCAGCAGAATCGTCCACGGCTGAAGCTGTTCCGGCAATTTCGTGAGATAATAGTAAAACGGTTCGACATGTTCGGCATGGCTGCCCATAAACCGCCCGAAGTTGTTCGTCCAGACCACGGTATAAACCGCGTCATAACCGTGAGCACAGTACAACAGCCACAACCATAATGCAATCGGAATGAACGCCAGCGCGGAGCCGGCAAAGAGATAAAACCAGTTTGAAAGCGTGAATTTTCTGCTGATATACAGGTTGTCAATCAGCAGCCAGAAAAATAGTGCGGAGGCGGGTATTGCCAGCCCGATCAGTGATTTTGACAGCAGTGCGCCGCTCAGGAAAAGAGTAAACAGCAAAAACCACTTCTTCTGGCGGGAGAAGCTTTCCGATTCCGCGAGCCGCTGAAACGCCATCATGGCGAGAATTATGAAGGCGCAAAGCAATATATCGGTCATGCACTGTCTGCCGTTATTCCAGTATTGCGCGGAAGTCTCCAGCAGACCGCCGCTGATCAGGGCGGTGAACCCGGAGTACTTCATATTGCGCACCAGCAGAAAAACCGCGATCACGCCGGCGACGGCGGCCAGCGCGGCGGGAAACTTCGCGGCAAAATTGCTTTGCCCGAAGATTTTGATGGAAAGGGCGTCCGCCCAGAAAAACAGCGGGGGTGTTTCCAGAAAAGGTTCTCCGTTTAAACGCGGCTGCACCCAATTGTTGTAGACGGCCATTTCCGTGGAAATGCCGGCAATGCGCGGTTCGTCCGCGCCCCACATCTGGCGTGCGTTCAGTCCTGCGAGAAACACCACCGCGGCAAATACTGCCATGGCTGCCAGCCAGGCATTGGGCCGTACGCCACTCATCCAGCGTCTGAATTTTTCTACGGACTTACTCATTCGCGCACCATGAATTAAACGGTTTGAATCCCTTATTCGGCGCTGAAATCTCCGGATTTAATGGCTTCCTGCAGGA
>CAIJKT010001189.1 GCA_903821255.1 uncultured Lentisphaeria bacterium
AGCATCACCAGCCCGGCGCTGCTCGCAGGCGAGTATTACGTCAAGATCAGCCCCGCGGACGGAGGTAAAACCGCCGTCGACAACACCTATTACACACTGGGCAATACAGTCAGTTATTTCCCCGTGGAAACCGCGGGAAATACGCTGGCGACGGCCGGTGTAATACCGGTTAACGGCTCCGTCAGTGAGTGGGTCGGGTTTGCCGATCCCGCCGACTACTATAAACTGACATTGGACAAGAACGGCGCTCTGACCCTCAACCTGACCGGATTAAGCAGCGATGCCAACATGACGCTGCTCGATTCCGCCGGCAAAGTGTTGAAGACTTCAGCCAGTAAAAGCTCTGCCGCTGAAAGCATCGCCAGCCTAAATCTGCTCGCAGGAGAATATTACGTCAAGATCAGCCCCGCGGACGGAGGCAAAACCGCCGTCGACAACACCGATTACACGCTGACCAATACCGTCAGTTATTTCCCGGTGAACGCCGCGGGCGATTCCTTTGCCAATGCCGTCGCACTCACTTCCAGTGGAACGACTAATGAATGGCTTGGGTTCGGCGATAAGGAAGACTATTACAAGTTTGAAGTGTCGGCGGATGGCTCAACCGTAACCGGCGGGTTAAGCGGATTTGATTCAAACATCAATCTTTATGTATATGACTCCACACATAAGCTGATTGCATCATCGGCCAAATCCGGACTGGCCACTGAGTCAATAGACAGCGGCGCGGGAAAGATGGATGCAGGCACATATTATATAAAGGTAGTGCTGGCGGGAACCGCCGCAACATACTATGACCTGAATTTTAATCTTACCCAGCCCGGCAGCCTGTTGACCGGCAGTGCGGATGCGGCGCTGACCGGAGATCCGTTGACGAAGACCACAGGCATACTGGCCAGTTAACAGATCTTCATTGCAGCACCCTCGCTCTGACTGTGTATTTTTAACACCGTCCGGGGCGGATGGTTGCTGCAAAATTTCTCTTTTGCGACAGCGCCATCCTCAATCACTAAATAGAGAACTTGAACCGTCCTTCAATTTTGTAAAAATATCCAAATAATCCCCAAATAAAGCGGATCGCTATTGACATTTTCAACTTTATGAACTATATATAGGTATATATACCAGTTATTCATAAACAGAAGTTGGGAATATGGACATCTGCGTCAAAGTGGAAAATAAATACGAAGCGATCGTCACGGAGCTGAAGCAGCAGATCAGTAAAGGTCTGCTGTCAGGACAGATACCTGGACAGCGCCAGTTGGCGGACATGTTTAACGTCAACGTCATCACTTTGCGTAAAGCCCTGACCCGGCTGGAAGATGAAGGACTGCTGGAAAAACATCCCTGCAAAGGGGTATTTGTCCGGAAAAATCTGGACATCCAGAAGCATGAAACAGTAGCATTGCTGCTTTACTCCCACGGCCATCTGTATCAGGAAATGACAGCCCTTGTAAGCCGTCATTTGCAGGACCGCGGCTTTTACTCCATGCTGCTCGACACCGACTGGCGGCAAACCGGCAGCGAACAATTGAAAGAGCAAATCATTCGATTAATCAGTTCCAGTCCTGCGGGATTCATTATCGACGGGTACCGCAACTTCCCGTTTGAGATGCTGCGCGAATACCGGCGGCGCATCAGCAGCCTGGTATTTATGTTCCGCAACCACGCTCCGGATATCGAAGCTGACAACGTCCTTACCGACTACGCCGGCGGCGGCGACCTCGGGACTGAATATCTGCTTAACCGCGGCCGCCGGAAAATATTATTCGTAATGCCTCCGCCGCCGCGGCTTTATTACGCTGCCGTACTCGCCCTGGAGGGTGCCAGGAAAGCCCTGGACAGGCACCGGATTGAATTAACCCCGGAAATGA
>CAIJKT010001190.1 GCA_903821255.1 uncultured Lentisphaeria bacterium
ATTCTCCCCGACCGGTCAACATGTCGGGATGCCTGAAATGCCTTAAAAAATCTCGGGGTTTGGGGCAGAGCCCCAAGTCTGGAATGACGGCACGATGCCAGTTAAAATGAACTCAAGTGTTCAGGTCTCCAAGTTGAGACGCTACCAAAATATTAATATCCGTGAATACTCTTTTATAAGTGGAAGTACCGGTAAAATTAGAGGTCCGGTAATCGGCAAGCAAGGTACTGCTGTAGCCGTCCAGTGTCAGGCTGGTAACTGGATCGGGAACGCGCTTGGACCGGTCAGCGCCCAACGCGGCGGTCAGGGCGGCGGCATCGGGCAGCCCTGTCACGAACGCAGTATAATTGCCGGCCGAATACTCCGCCTGGTTCTTAATATATCCGATCATCTGGTCGATGGAGTCGGAACAGTAATTGTCCACCATGGACGATTTCATGGCGTTAATCCCAACCGGGAACAGGCCGAGAATGCTGGACATGCCGAACGCGATGATGGCCATCGCCAGCACCACTTCGATCATGTTGAAACAATAAATTCTAATTGGTCTGTTTTTCATAACTCGCTCTGCCCGTAAAAGGATTTATCGTGATATTCCAGTCATTGCTTTTGCCGGATTTGTTCGTAAGCTTCAAGGAACCGGTGGTGGTGGACGGGGTAATATATTTGCCCATGAACACGCTGATAGAGATATTGTTGCCGTAGGCGACCGTACCGTTGGGGCTGAACACAATCGCCGTCGAATTCAACGCGGCGTTGCCGTCAACGCCCTTCACCTGGAACGGCGCGGAGGACGGAGGAACCGTGTCAAACTGGGCGCAAGCTCCATCCGGCAGGTTCTGCCACTCGTTGCCGTCAATCCACCCGACGAAATCAGCCGTGGGCGTAGCAGTCTTTGCCAAATTATCGACCAGGCAGATTCTGGATTTTGAATAACAGTAAGAGCTCAGGCCGGCAGCCAGAAAACTGGAATAAGCCGCATTGTCGTCCGGCAGCAGCAGCGCCACATAGGTGTTTTTGACCACGGCATAGGAGCGGGCCAGCGCAAGCTGCGAACTAAGCGTCCGGACCGCGCCGGAGGCACCCTGGCGGCCCATCATCCGGGTGAGCCCCGCCATCGAGACACTTAACAGAATCCCGGCAATCACCAGTACCACCAGGATTTCAACGATCGTAAATTTACTGCGGGTTGTTCTGTGCATGCCAGTCATTGGTTATTGTGTTTTTAGCCCCTGCGGCCAGATGTTATCGGCATTGACCGAAGCATTTACATCGGTGGCAATGTTAGCTTCACGCCAGATAAATTTCCGGTCATTGCCGGCCGAGAAGAGGTCATAGCTCGAGGTGTTTAAATATCCCGGACATACATAATAAATATAAGGACCGCCCTGATCAACATAGGGAGTTGGATTTGGAGGAGTGGGTGACCAGACATTTGTTTTCCAGCCGTCAATTACTCTATATCTGCCAGAGACCATAACAGAATCTTCCTTGGAAATTTTGCTGTACTCAACAAAGCTGTTAAAGTTATTTTGCGGCAATCCCTCTGGATGCAATGTCGGACTGCTGAAATCATTTATATCCAGACGGAACGGCCAAACTTCCACGTTCCCTGTGCCAGGGTTGTATGTCTGCGGGTAATAGCCGAATTTTGATTTGTAAGATTCGAGACCGATGCGAAGTTTGTTCAGAGTGGCTTCGGTTCTGGTCCTGGCGATTTTGCGCTGTACGGCCTGGTAGCCGGCGCCGCTGAGACCGAGCAGGATGGCGATGATCCCGATGGCGACCAGGATTTCCACCAGTGAAAAGCGATATTGGATTACGGTATCAGTTCTGCCTTCTTTCATAGTATCCTTTCCAAGCCGCGAAGATTTCCGGCCGCAATATTTTTTTTCAAAAAGAAACCTATTTCTAATATAAGTATAGCACCGCTCAAGAATTATTTCAATGCAGAATTCAGCATGTTTCAAAAGGCAGTTGACACTTTCATTGCAGAAAACGCTGCTTTATATTTAACCGGCGCCGGAACTTGTATTTTTTGTCAGGCGCTCCGGACTCTTTTGAAACTCTTTTCAAAATCATAAATTAAAATTAGCATATTATCGCATTATTTGAACTTATCTTCACGGTTTCAGTTGACATTTTTACTATATATGTAAAGACAAATGGTCAAGAAGTTCTGAAATTCTAAAGTTCTAAAGTTTGAAGCGGGAAAAGGAAAAGAGATAAAGTTGAAAATGGGAAAACAGAATTGCAACAGCCTCAAGCGGGTCTCCAAAGACTCAGGAACCGGACGGTTGTCGCGAAAACAATGGGGCCTAGTCTCGGAGTGGTGAAAGCGAGAAAAGTTATG